>JAKSBI010000172.1 GCA_022361215.1 Hyphomicrobiales bacterium
GCATTTCTGGCTGCGGCTGCGACGCTGGTACGATCGCACGTTTCCGCTTCTGTTCGCGCTTGCCACGCTGGTGCCCCTGGCGTCGCTCGCCGGCTTCATGGTCGCCGGGCGCGCCACAGCCGACCTCTATTCGGACCCGGCTCTGCTGGCCGCGCTCAGGGAACAAACCAACTGGCCGGACCGGGCGGAGGTGCGGACGATCCTGCTCTCGATCGACCGGACCCGGCTCGGCTTCGCGCTGCTGCTCGGCTTCATACTCCTGATCCTGGCCGGCCAGTGGATCCGATGGGCGCTCCGCTCCCGGCTGGTTATCACCTACGTGCCGAATGTCGAGGCCCGCATCTCATACGGACCCACATTGCTGGAGATCAGCCGCATGAGCGGCATTCCGCATGCGGCGGTCTGCGGCGGCCGCGCGCGCTGCTCCACCTGCCGGGTGCGCGTCGACAAGGGCGCGGACATCCTGCCCCGCCCCGAGGCCGCCGAGGCCGAGACGCTGGCGCGGATCGGTGCCGGCCCGGACGTCCGGCTCGCCTGCCAGATCCGCCCGACCGCGCCCCTGACCGTGGTGCGGCTGGTGAACCCGACGGCGTCGGGGGGCCTGCACCGCACGCTGGGCCGCGACGAAGCCCAGGGCGTCGAGCGGATCTGCGCCGTCCTGTTCCTCGACATTCGCGGCTTCACGCAGCTCAGCCAGGACAAGCTGCCCTACGACGTGGTGTTCATCCTCAACCGGCTGTTCGCGGCCTCCGGCGTCGCCATCACCCGCAACGACGGCTGGATCGACAAATATCTCGGCGACGGCCTGATGGCCGTGTTCGGGCGAACCTGCGGACCCGAGGAGGCCTGCCGGCAGGCGCTGCGCGCCGCCAAGGCCATCGACGAGGCCCTGGACGACGTCAATCGGGATCTCCAGGACGAGCTGCCCACGCCGCTGCATGTGGGCATCGGCATTCACGTGGGGCCACTGGTCCTCGGTGAGATCGGCTACGAGGATTCGGCCGCCATGACGGTGATCGGGCGTACCGTCAACGCCGCCGCCCGGCTCGAGGCCGCGACCAAGCAGGCAGGCTGCCAGCTCATCGTCTCTCTGGACGCCGCGCGGCTCGCCGGCCTGGACGGCAACGCGCTGCGTTCCGAAACCGTGACCGTCCGCGGCCTCAGCGATCCGCTGGAGGTTGTTTTCGTCGAACGGGCACGCCACTTGCAACTCATGGGAGAAAAGAGAAGAATCCACAACCTTATTTCCGGTACGCCCGGCTTGACGATTCCCCCAAAGTCGAACTAAACGCTGGGGTGGCATCGGGAAAGTGTATACACGCTTTGGTTGCCTAAAGGGATCAAACACCCGC
>JAKSBI010000345.1 GCA_022361215.1 Hyphomicrobiales bacterium
GGGTGCGCGATATCTGGTACCGGCTCGACCACTACTTCGAGGCGAGCAGCGAACGGGCTCTCACGATTGAGGAAATCCTCGACGCCTCCGCCGGACGCTTTGTTCTGGAGACCATCCGCTATTTCGGTGGTCCGGCTTACTTTCTCGTCCTCAACAGCCTGATTTTCCGATTGCCTGAGCGGGCCAAAGCGCGTGTCGCGCCGGCGCTCTTCAAAGCCGAAGAGATTTGGCAAAAGATCAGTCGTCCCCAGTTCTTCCCCGCGTTTCATGCCCATCTCGTCAAAGCGCAATAGCCGCCCGTCAGGCTCTGCGATAGACGATCAAGACAAACAGCCTGTTTACTTCCAAAGTCCCTTCAGGAGATCTTTGTCCGTGGCCATGGTCTTGGCCAGCGCATGGTAGTATCGAACCTCGTCCTGCCCTCGGTAAACTTCGATAGGATCGCGCTCGGCCCGATGCTCAAGCTGCCGCATCTTTTCAATATTGCGCGACACAACGTCCGAAATCAGCGCATTCGGCAGATTCAGGGCCACGACCGGCACGGAAAGCAGACAGGCGGTCGACACCCCCCAGGTCAGAACGCTCTTGGCCGATTGGCGAGCGGCCAGATGGCGAAGCAGCAGATAACAGATCGCCGTAAGCACGATTGGATGGATGAGGCCGAGGACCCGGCCGGCGATATGGTTCCAGAAAAAGTCGCTCTGAACGGCCGTTGCGAATTGGTTCCCAGCCCAGGTCAGCATCAAGAAGCCCAGCCATCCGAGGCTCAACATCACGAGGTCGGAGACAACGATGTCTTGCTCTCTCAGCCAGACGAGAAAGCGATCCAGAAACCTCAGCCTGAGCATGGCCGACACGTTGCGATAGCCCATCACAACGGCAACTCGAATACGCCGTATCAAAGCCAAGGCTGGCAACAGCATGATCAGACCAATCTCGACAGGCCCCAACCCGGCTCCCACCACCTCCCAGAGCCGTTCCCTCCAAAAGAACACCGCAGCCACGAGGCCGATCGCACCGATATTGAAGGGGCGCAGAAGCACAGTGGGCCGAAGCACGAGATCCAACACGACAATTCCAAAAAGGAATAGGCCAGCCTGGCTTTGGTGAAACAGAATCATTGGAAAAAACATCAAATACGATAGACTAAAATGACTCTTCCAACGCAAAACAAACATTGCCAACAACACCAAAACAAAGACAGAGCGAGGCGTCGCTCCAAACAAGAAAGTAGACTTGCCAGGATCTAGAATTATCAAGAATATCTGAGAAATTGTCCTAAAAAAAATAAAACTCTGACCCTCAGCAACATTGCCAAATATCTTATGCGAAGCGCCCAGATCAATGAAGCTCTGGTAGCACGCAATAACGGCAACGATAGCGACAGCGAGAGCCAGCAGCGGGTCGGCGGCACGAAGGAGCGCAAAGACAACGAGCAAGCCAGCCAGGAGCGACGCCGTGAGCATTCCCAAGCTCATGCCCCAGGCTACGGTCTCGGAGAACGTCGCGTCCACCTGCCCCCCAATGACCGATGCAGTCGCAAGCGTTCCCGCATAAACCAAATACAAATGGCCGACATAATTGTCTCGATACAGCCAACGAAGCCGAGACCGCTCGATAAGGCGAGAGTTTTCAGCGCGTTTTTCGATGGCCGAGTGTCCAAGGTTGGCCAATCGCTCGGCGCGCTCCGGATCGTCGTACCGCAAACTCAAAAACAGCAGATACATCTGGTCATCTTGTACCTTTAGCCATTCTTTTTGATGGAGTGCGTTACCGACCACGTTCAAGGCCAGGAAAACTACCGCAGCGAGACAGATATAGAGGCGACCAGACAAATCACCGCTCCAGAGCAAGAGTGTCGTCGATGCAGGAACTCACCGACGGGGTGTTTTGGTTCAGGCACTTCAGGGAGACGTCAAGCCCTAAACATGCCGCGTCCGATGTTGGCAGGGCCAGCCTCGCAAATGGCACCTCAAGTCGATACCGTAGCTGGCTTCCGAACCACCAGGCGGAAGTTCGATGTCTTGTTACGAAGCGTCAATTGAACCAGATCGAGCAGGGTGGCGCCGGCTAGGCTGAAGAGAACATTGACGTCGAAGAGCTTGGCGAGCCTCGGGCTTCGCCACCTCTCTGCAATCATATGATGCACGCTTTGCAGCCAGAAATTGGGAGAGAGGATATGCGAAACCTCGACAGTCTCGAAGCCGACTTGCTGCGCCAGGCGAGACAGCGTTTCAGCCCGGAAGAGGTGCCAATGACGCGGGGTATGCCATCCACCCCAGTAGCGCTTCCTGAAGAGCCGAAAATCCCAAGCATCCGTCGAAGGCGTCTCGATGAAGAGCACGCCGCCTGGCGCAAGCAGAGAGAACGCCTTCTGCATTGCCGCCGCCGGATCCTCCAAGTGCTCGATGAGTTGATTCATGACGATGGCGTTGGGCGGAGAGCCTGTCCACTGCACAGTCTCGAACCGGCTGCAGACGCCCTTGAAACCGCGCGCCTCCAGCGCGCGAATAGCCGCTTCGGAAAAGTCGATGCCCCACAAGTCCCATGTCGGATGTCCATGTTGCCGCAACAGGCCCAGAAACTCACCATTTCCGGGACCGATATCGACAACGATTGCGTTGCTTGAGAGGTGCTTGGCAAGCGGTGCAATCTTCTTGGCCTGAACGGACTTGCGAATTTTGGATATGAACGGGCCTAGGTGCTCATCAAATTTATGAGGAATATAATCGTCCGGATATATGACGTTCAATTCCTTAGGCAGCGGCCTGTTGTATAGAAACACATGACCGCAATCCTCACATTCGCAAAATTCGAATTCGTTTTCGCATGTTTCATATTCAAAATCCAAAGACTTACCGATAATACTCCTGCTTTGCGACCCACAAATGATACATCGCTCCACACATGCAGTATTTATTTGACTCATTTATGACACGCTTCAATCCTGCGCCTTACGGTCAGCAATATACTATTTGATATCGTTCTGTCGTCGTGGCATTTCTCTTTAATCAGATCATGCACCTCCGACAGATGGCAGCTCGGCACGTAAGGATAGAGGTGGTGTTCGACATGATAGTTGAAGTTCAAATGATAGAAGAAAAAACGGTCGAACAGGTTCGGCAGGTGCGTTCGCACACTGCTTTCCTCCGGCTGTCCCTCATCCGCCACGTGCTCGGCGAAGCCACGAAGCTGACTTAGAAAGAGAGCGAACGTGGCGGCTGACAGCGGATACAACACCACAAGATAGGGGACAGCGCCGAACCCCGTGGCGAGCAACGCGATTGTCCCCTGGACGACGAGAACGCCTGCAACAAACTTGGTACGGGAGGCTCGGCGTGGCGGAGCAGCCGGAGACGACGGCTTGGGCGTGTCGCCATCGGGCAGTTCCGGCGCGAACTGCCACAGCTTGAAAAGATTGTAGCCAACGAGCGGACGCAACAGGTGCCACAAAATCTCATGGCGCCCCTTTCCCTGCAGATTGAGATAGTCCGCTCCCTGAGGGTCGCCGTCCACCCCGTAGTTCCGGTGGTGGGCGAAGTGATTGGCCGTAAACGCCTCGAAATCGCTTCCGAGGAAGTACCCTCCGATCGTCCCGACCAGATGATTAGCTGCTTTGCCCCGGAATAGCGTATTATGAGCACAATCGTGCATCACAATTGTTATCTTGTATATATAAATGCCCAGCACGGGAATAATAAAAATGACAAGAATTGGATGCACATGCTGATAAAGCAGTGGAGCCGCCCCGATTAAAAAGAAAATCGGTGCAAAAACAATAAAAGCTCCAATAGCGCCATAGAAGCTATCTGGCTCTCTAAATGAAGCCGGAAGAGTTACGTTGTCGGGTTTGACTAGAGTTTTTTCTCGACGGTCGGACATGGCAGCCCCCAGCAAGGCGCCGCATCTCGCTTCCAATCACGACGAAGACTCATCGCCCATGTGCTGAGAGGATGCCGCGCGATCCCTGCCATTTCGAGCCGCACCTTCGACCGAGACTGCATTGCAAGTCAAGTAGGGACTTCACCGGCACAGCAGAGAGGTGCCGATACCGGCCCGCACGGCTATCGTCTTCGCGAACGGGAACCGAAGCAGCCATCATGAGCAAGCCTTCAGGCTCATCCAGAGACTCAATGAGAGTCCGTTGAATCTGCGCAATCGAACGACTATTAGGAGCGCTCTCCATCTCTGAAGAAAAGGCTGCCGAGGCTCGATATCTCAATGGTGGACGTGGTCACATACGATCCGGAGGCCCATGGCGATGCTTGGCGGACGTTCATCGTCGAAGCCTATAAGAACCCGAACTACGTGTTGCTGTCGCCAGCCTTCTTGAGGTGGCAGTTCCTCGACAATCCGGCGAACAAGACCGGCGCCCATACGCTGTGGGTCGTCGTGCATGACGGCGTGGTCATCGCACAACTCGGGATTGTGCCCTTCGTGGGGAGCGCGCCGGATGGGGAGCGCTTCGACGGCGCCTATCCGATCAATCTGATCGTGCGTCCCGACTACCAGGCTGTGGGCCTGGGGGCGGTGCTCATGAACCGGCTTCTCAAGGAGACGAGCTGCGTGCTCAATCCGGGCTCCAGCGAAGCCGGAGCAACCCTGTGTGCCGGGCTCGGAATGCAGGACCTCGGGTGCTTGAGACGCTATGTGGTGGCCACCGATCTCGAGCGCGCGCAAGCCCTCGCGACCGATGGCCGCCTTCCGTCGGCGGCGCGCGTGACAGCGGCGATGGACGAGACCGATGCCGACGCCGTTTCTCCACCGATGCGAGAGCTTCCCGATGCGGCGCCGGCGAGCTTCGCGTTCCCCCTGCCCTGCTACGGCGCGCTCCGCGACCGCACCTTCATGACATGGCGGTACGAGACCCACCCCGGCATCGCCTATGAGTTCCTTCTGAGCCATGATCTCGGGAGCGTTCTCGTATTTCACGAGGAAAGGGAGCCCACAACAGGCTGCCTGGTCCTTCGCATCGTCGACCTGCTTGCGGACGCGGACGCGCAGGTGCCGCTCTTGGCGGCACTCCTCCGCGAGGCCGGAACGCGAGGGGCAGCGCTGGTCGACTTCTTCACCAGCACGCCGGCCTATGACGACGCTTTGCGGACGACCGGCTTCTTCCGCGAGGACGACGCCGACGACAGCCGGTTTGCGGCGCTGTTTCAGCCGCTGGACTTTCGCAAGACGGGAATCCGCGTTCTGGCCTCCTCCCCCGGCGAGCAGTCTACGACCTTCGAGCAGTGGTATGTGACGAAAGCCGATTCCGATCAGGACCGACCGAACGATGCGCGCCAGATCGTTGCCGAATGAGCAACAGAGGCTCAAGGTGGCCGAAGCTTCGAAGCATTCGGCGAGCCGGATTTTGAGTTTGGAACCGTAGCCTTAGCGCCAGCGAAGGCTGCATGTTATACCCGATGGGGCCGCGGGCCTCCGAGATGGAGCTGGTCGGCCAGCCCATGAAAGAAGCCTGTCGAGCCGATGACTCAGCGGGCGAGTTGGAGCAAGCCATGGATGTGGAATTCGAGCGGCCGAACTGCGTGATTTGTGGCGAGAACGAGGGTCGCCCGGCCGGCGCGATCGCGTGGAAGGACATCACCTTCTCTTATCTGCTCTGCGACGGATGCGGTCTCAAATACATGTCGCCACGGCCGACACAAGCGTCCTACGCACAGTTCTACAAGCTGGAGTTCTGGGATCAGAAGGTCGCGGATCAGGGCTGGCGCAGCGATCCGGACCGGCAACGCTGGCAACTCGATCCGGAAGACGGTTTCCAGAAAAAGCTTGGCCAGCTCAATCGCCGCGGCGAGCGTATCGCCGAGATCGTCGCGCGTATCGCCGCGCCGGCGTCGGGCGCGCGGGTGCTGGATGTCGGGTCCGGGTTCGGTTCCGTTGCCGCCGCGTTGCGCGCCAGGATCCCATGCCAGCTTCTTGCCATTGAACCTTCGGATCTCGCGCGGGCGTATCTGGAAGACGAGGTCGGCTGCGAGATCGTCGGCCGTTACGCCGAAGAGCTGCTTACCCCCCAGCCCTATGACGGCTCGGTCGATCTGGTGATGTTCAATACCGTGCTCGAGAACCTGATCGATCCGGTCTCGATACTGGCGTCCATGCGGCGCGTCCTAGCTCCTGGCGGTCGCGTCTTCGTTTACACGCCGAACTTCTATTACAGCGATGCGATGAATCCGTATCACCCATATGTCTTTGCACCGGCTTCGTTGCGAGCGATCTTCGAGCTTGCCGGTCTTTCACCGGTTGCCTATCACGGCGAGCCCGACCCGAAGCCGAATGCCGCCCCCGTGTGCGCCTCGCTGTTCGAGAGCGTGCATTTTGCGCTCGTTGGGGATGTCGCGGCGGCCGGCGCGGCAGCACACCAGGCGACGTCACCGCCCCGGCCATCGCTCGAGCAGATCGAGCGCGGTCAAGCACACGGCCTCCAGTGCATCGAAGAGGAGCGAGCGCGGCGGCGCGCAAAAAAACTGCGCAAGAGAAAGAAGGTGACCGACGCCGCCTAACCCGACGTGAAGAGACCGCTGAGCCAGCTCTTGCGCTGCGCTGGCAGGGCTGGCTCGCGCTGCGGCAACAGATCTTCGCAATAGGATTTGACGAACGCGCTCAGACGCGCCGAGCTGTCTTCATAGAACCGGCACTTCTTCAGCAGAATCGCACGTTGGGTTTGCGCGTCGATGTCGCCCTGATTCAAGATCTGGTCGAGGGCGGCGAACAGCTCCTCATAGTTCCCGACCAGCTTTGCCGCGCCGCTCTCGACGATATCGTGATAGTGCCGCGACCGGTAGTAGTCGGACATCGGGTAGCGCAGGCTGTGCGTCACGCCCAGATTGAAGCCGATATTGATCGAGGGCTTATCGATGACGAAACCTTCCAGCGTCATCGTCGACGCGCAATTGATGATCACGTCGCAGTGGTGCAGCTGATTGACCAGGAGCGCGACGTCATCCGCGTTCGGGACCCATTCGGTGCCGTACTCGAGCGTGTCCCCGGCCAGCGTAAACGGCACGTCCGGGAACTTCTCGATGACCTCCTCGTAGCGCCCCTGGCGATCCTTCGGGTGCATGCGCACCATGATCTCGACATCGTCTTTCAGATTGTCGCGCCAATGGGAGAGAACATGGTCGAGACATTCGGCCTCGGCGGGAAAGTTGGTCTTCGACCCGGTTGTGTAGAGCACCAGCTTCTTGCGCGGATCGAGACCGTAGTCCGCCAGGAACGTCTCCTTGGAGACCAGGCCCGTGCCTTGCAGGATGGGCTCGAACTGGGGAGACCCGACGATCACACGCGGCTTTTCTCTGACGAACGGCACACTCGTCGTGAAATCCTCGTCCATCTCCTCGCTCCAGATCAGGAACGTTTCGACGAACTCGTCGAGCAGCGTCTTCGTCGACATATTGTCCCACGAGATGACGTAGGAGAGGATCGGCGTGCCATTCAATGCCGCCGCGCGGGTCCACAGCCGCGACGGCCAGCTGATGATGCTCGTATTGAGGACCAGATCCGGCTGCAGCCGGCGGAGAAGCTTGGCGACGCTCTTCAGGGAGTAGATCGCGGAAAACAGCTTCAGATTGCTGCGATA
>JAKSBI010000259.1 GCA_022361215.1 Hyphomicrobiales bacterium
AGGTCATGCCGAGCCCGGAGGTGCGCCGCGCCGCGCAGGGGGCGTAACGGTCGGGCGCAGAATATCGTTGACCAATCCGACTATCGGACGCTCAATCCCCGGGGGTAGGTGGCAGACTTCAACGGGGTACGCGCATGGGACGATGGCAAGCCTACGGGCCGCTGCTGGCGATCGTCACGGCCATGACGGCCGTGCCGGCGGCGCTTTCGCGCGTGCCCCGGCGCATCGGCCTGTTCCGCTTTCCCTACGGCACCTGCAACGCCCGCGCCATCGCCGCCACGGTGCTCGCCCGCACACGGCCCGGATCGATCGTCATCGCCCACGCCAATGGCCGCGGCTGGAACACGGCCGCCGCCCTGCCCCTGATCATGCCGCGGCTGCGCAAGCAGGGCTACCGCTTCGTCATGGTGAGCGAGCTGCTGGCGGCGGGCGAGCCGGTGATCGCGAAGACCTGCTATCAGCTCAGACCCGGCGACCGTCCGGTGTTCCAGACCGCCCGGCGCAGCCGCCGGGCCGCGAACAGGAGGCCCAGTGTCCATGCCGGCGCCGCTGTTTTCGACGCCTCCGACTGATCTGGCCGGCGCCGCCCTCGTGGCCATGGACGAGGCGACGGCAGCCATACTCGGCCCCGCCCTGGCGGAGATCGATCCCTGGGCCCGCATGGACTATCCGGCGTCGCAGCTCATGGCCTATCTGCAGGCCAACGATCCGGCGGTGCGCAAGTTCGCCATCCGCCGCGACGGCGCCACCGCGGGCGTGGTGGCGCTCAGGCATCCCTGGCTCAAGGGCCCCTATGTAGAGCTGCTGGCGCTGCTCCCCGACCATCAGGGCCATGGCATCGGCTCCGCCGCCCTCGACTGGATCGAGCGGGAGGCCGCAGCGACCCAACGCAACCTCTGGGTGGTCACCTCGGCCTTCAACGAAGGCGCCCTCGCCTTCTACCGCCGGCACGGCTTCGAGCCCGTCGGCCGGCTGCCCGATCTGGTCTATGACGGCTTCGAGGAAATCCTGCTGCGGAAGAGACTGCGGGTCAGCTCGAAGGGTTAGCGCGAAGCCCGTCCCTGGGTTTCATACCGGGTATGACGTCCGTGCAGGCTGCATACGCCCCAAGCCAACCGGACTTGGCTCGGGCCCGCCTCCACCTCTCTGGCGTCATCCCGGCGAGTGGGGGTGTCGGTGCATCAATTCGGGGGCTAAGCCAAGCCCCAGAGCGTTCTCCAACGACGCCCGAGCCGATCAGCGCTAAACCGCGAACACCACGCGGCCGCGCACCTTGCCCTCGACGATCTGGGGCGCCAGCTCCAGGACGTCCGAGAGCGGATGCACGTCGGTCATGGCCTTCAGCTTGGCGATGTCGAGGTCCTCGGCCAGGCGGCTCCAAGCCTCCATCCGCTTGGCCTTCGGCGCCATCACGGACTCGACGCCCTGCAGCGTGACGCCCCGCAGGATGAACGGCATGACGCTGGCCGGCAGGTCCGGTCCCTGGGCCAGGCCGCAGGCGGCGACGCAGCCATAATATTTGAGCTGGCTGATGACGTTGGCGAGGGTCGTGCTGCCGACCGCGTCGACAGCCCCGGCCCAGCGCTCGCGGTTGAGCGGCCGCGCCTTGCCCGAGAACTCTGTGCGGTCGACGATCTCCGAGGCGCCGAGGCCCTTCAGATAGTCCGCCTCCTCCGTTCGCCCCGTCGAGGCCGCCACCTCGTAGCCGAGCTTGGCCAGCACGGCGATGGCGACGCTGCCGACGCCGCCGGACGCGCCGGTGACGACGACCGGACCCTTGTCCGGCGTCACGTCGTGCGCCTCCAGCGCCAGCACGCAGAGCATGGCCGTATAGCCCGCCGTGCCGATGGCCATGGCATCCTCGCAGCTGAACGCCGAGGGCACCGGCACCAGCCAGTCGCCCTTGACGCGCGCGCGCTCCGCATAGCCGCCATAGTGGGTCTCGCCGAGGCCCCAGCCGTTGACCAGCACCTGGTC
>JAKSBI010000258.1 GCA_022361215.1 Hyphomicrobiales bacterium
GGTCACGAGCGCATCTTCTTCCGCAAATTTATACAGTAAATAAATATCCGGCTTCGGCGAGAAATTGTCACAATAGAAAGCGCGAGAAACACCGTCACACACTGTAGTGTGATTGAGCGCCGGACAATCGTAAATCAAATTCGACCGCGATCGCTCAGATGGAAAGCCTCAGAAGCCCATTTTCATGTGGAGACTAAAGATGGAAACCAATCAACTGCATCGTGGTCGGCTTATCGACCACCTCCAGCTCGTGGTACGCGACCTGAAGGCCAGTCAGGACTTCTACACGGCCGTTCTGGCCGTGTTGGAAATCCCCATTGTCGGCACGACCGAGAACTATTTCTGGGCTGACGAGTTCGTCGTGTCCTCGGTTGAAAGTTCAGCGGCGCTAGGTGTGCTGACGGGACGTCACCACCTGGCTTTCCAAGCAAAGGATCGCGCGACGGTGGATGCCTTCTACCGCGCTGCGCTTGCTCATGGAGGGCGCGATAACGGTGCGCCCGGCGAGCGGTCCTATCACCCAGGGTACTACGCAGCTTTCCTGCTCGACCCCGACGGAAACAACATCGAGGCCGTGTACCATGGCGAGGCACGGCGCAGCGCGCCATCGGTGGTGATCGATTTCCAAGGTTAAGCCCATCGCGCGTGGCTGGTCGGTAGGTTGGTCCGCACAGCAGACAACTGGTTAGCGTGGCACAACAGCACATAACCGGTGAATGGCGGGCCGTGCGAGACAAAAATGCGAACTATTTCTTCGCTATAGCACTACGACAAGACTATTCAATCATCCGAGTAAAAACTCAATAAGGATTGGCTTAGCTAGGATGGTCTCGTGGCTAATGCTGGTATGGACATTTCGTTCGATTGCTCCCGACGTCGTCATGCGCCGGATGGCAGTCTCGCCTCTCCCCGCCTCCACCGCCGCACATGATCGACGAGTGCGCGCAGCTTCGGCGCCATATTCCGGCGGTCGGGAAAATAGAGGAAAAACCCTGGGAACGGCGGAAGATAGTCCTGCAGCAGAGAGACCAGTTCGCCGCGTTCGAGATAGGGCCGGAATGTCTCCTCCATCGCGAAGGTGATGCCGCCGCCCGCCAGCGCTGACCGAAGCATCAGCAGCATGTCGTTCGTCGTGATCTGCGGCCCCACCGCGACGTCAAAGGCCACGCCGTCTTCCACGAACTCCCACCGATACGGCGCGACCTCCGGCGCCGGCCGCCACCCGATGCAATGGTGGTCAACCAGATCGCGCGGGTGCAGTGGGGCGCCGTGAGCGTCGAGATAAGCGGGCGCCGCGACCACCGCCTCGCGCTGCTCGCCGGTCAGCGGAACCGCGATCATGTCTTGCTCGATGATCTCGCCCAGCCGAACGCCCGCGTCGAAGCCGGCCGCGACGATGTCGAACTCATCATCGGTGACCGTGACGTCGATGACGACCTCCGGATACGCCCTGGCAAAGGTGGCAATGAGCGGCCCCGACAGAAACTGCTCGGCGATAGAGGTTACTGCGACCCGCAACAGGCCGCGTGGCACGAAGTCTCCAGACAGCTCTTCAAGAGCGGTGCGTACATCCGAAAGCGGTCTGGTAAGCGCGTCGCGAAGACGTTCGCCTGCTTCGGTCAGCCGCACGCTGCGCGTGGTGCGCTGGACAAGCGCCACGCCACAACCGTCTTCCAGCCGCCTTATCCCCTGGCTGACGGCCGAGCGCGTCACACCAAGTCGATCGGCCGCAGCGCGGAAATTCGCCTCTTCCGCCACGGCCTGAAAAAGAGTCAGCAGATTCAGATCAATCGCCATTGTCGCTCTTTGCTTACCACTGACGTTAGCAATGGAAGTCTACCGGCGACGATCTTTTTCACCTACCTGCTGACCGAAGCCGACAGTTTTTGACCGAATGGAGGTCCACATGGACAAGACCGTACTGATCACGGGCGCATCGAGCGGTATCGGCGTTGGCCTGGCACGAGAGCTTGGCGCGGCAGGAGCGCGCGTCCTGCTCGGCGCCCGTCGTCTCGACCGGATCGAGGCGCTGGCAGGCGAGATCAGGGAGGCCGGCGGCAGCGCCAAGGCCATGGCGGTCGACGTCACGGACCGCGCTGCGATGATCGCCTTCGCCGACAAGGCGGTCGATCTTTGGGGCCGGATCGACGTGCTCATCAACAATGCCGGCATCATGCCGCTCTCACCGCTCGCCGCAGGCCAACATGACGAGTGGGAGCGCATGGTCGACGTCAACATCAAGGGCGTGCTTTGGGGCATCGCCGCCGTGTTGCCGCACATGCGGCGCCAGCGCAGCGGGCAGATCATCAATATCGGTTCGATCGGCGCACTCTCCGTGGTCCCCACGGCGGCCGTCTATTGCGCAACCAAGTTTGCAGTACGCGCCATCTCGGACGGGCTGCGCCAGGAAAGCGACGAGATCCGTGTCACCTGCGTCAACCCCGGCGTGGTGGAGAGCGACCTCGCCTCCACGATTACGCATGAGGAGACGAAGGGCTTCATGGACGAGTTCCGGGCCGTCGCGCTTCAGCCTGCCGACATTGCCCGAGCCGTCCGCCATGTGATCGAGGCGCCGGACGGCGTCGATACCTCCGAAATCACCGTTCGTCCCACCGCGTCCCCGGCTTGATCGCGATCGGCCACGATGGCTCCGGCCGACGGCCCCGGCGCACCGAGCCCTGTCACTGACCTAAACGGAAAAGGACCAGGTCTGGACAATCCACGGCCCGGGTCCGGCGGCTGGCGACTACACGGACATGGGAGAAAGGCTGACAGCCGCATATCAGCACTGGCAAGAGCCCGGCGGTGCGTGTCGTGCAAAGACAGGCGATAGCGTGTAGAAGGCGGGA
>JAKSBI010000733.1 GCA_022361215.1 Hyphomicrobiales bacterium
AGGCCGAGGAGCCGACCATCACGTCCACAGCGGAGAAAGGCTCGCCGAGCAGCCAGGGGCCCGGCGAGAGGCCCGCCTCCAGCGTCCGGATCATGGTGTCGTAGTCGCCCCAGCCGTGGGAGAAGCGGTTGGTCTCCCAGCCGCCGAACTTCTCGGCGAGCGCCGGCTCGATCACCCCCGGCGTGAACATCGTCCAGTAGAGATATCGGGCGCGCAGCGGGTCGTCCAAACTCGGCGCCAGCCCGGCTTCCGGATAGCGGTCCGCCAGATAGAGGCAGATGGCGGCGGAATCGCTCAAGGCCGTGTCGCCGTCCATCAGCGCCGGAACCTTGCCCATGGGGCTCGCCATGTGGAAGCTCAGATCCGCCTTCGCGGCCTCGTCGCGCACGTCGATGGTGACGACCTCGAAGTCGACGCCGAGCTCCTCGAGCAGCCACAAGGCGCGGGCCGCGCGGCTGCGCGGGCACCAGTAGAGTTTGATCATTGCATGTCTCCGCCACTTGACCCCGGCGGACCCTAGCAGCGCGTTCGTCGGTCGGCCAGGGCCGGACGGGCCAAGACACGCTTCATGCTGACATAACGCTGACACTACGAAGAACCATTTCGTTTCACGCAGATTGATCTTAGATATTGCATATGCTGCACAGCCACCCCCGAACGGACCTGCCGGCGATCCCGGTCTACGAGGTCGGCCGCGACTGGCCCTTGGAGACGCTTGCGATCGCCGAGGCCCGCGCGCACGCGCTGCTCGACGAGGCGGCGGCCGGCGTGCCGAAGGCGGCCTTGCGGTTTGGGGACGCGGTCTCGCGGCGCTGGCTGGCGCGCGCGGGCAACCGGCATCTGGACGAGATCGACCGCGTCGCGGCGACGATCCGCCGGCCGGGGGCGCATTACTTCAACACCAGCTACGAGTGGGGCTGCTCCACCAGCGTCGGGCCTGCGCCCGACGGGCGCACGGCGCGCCTGATGCGGGTCCTGGACTGGCCCAATGACGGGCTCGGCCGGCATATCGTGGCGGCCCGCGTCGACGGTGCGGCGGGGCCCTGGGTGACGCTGACCTGGCCGGGCTACACCGGCGTGCTGCACGCGCTGGCGCCCGGGCGCTTCGCGGCGGCGCTGAACCAGGCGCCGATGGACCAGCCCGTGGGCGTCTTCCCGCTCGACTGGGCGGTGAACCGGGTGGGCGTCTGGCGCAGCGCCGAGCCGACCCCGGCGCATCTCCTGCGCCGCGTGTTCGAGGAGGCCCGTAACTTCGACGAGGCCCGGCGCATCCTGACGGAGACGCCGCTGGCGCTCCCGACCATCTATTCCCTGGTCGGCACCGCGCCCGACGAGTCCTGCATCATCGAGCGCCGCGAGCGCGAGGCCCATGCGGTCGAGGGCCCGGCGAGCGCGGCCAACGAGTGGCAGTGTCCGGACTGGCGCGGGCTGGGGCGGGGCGTGGAGAACGACGCGCGCGCCTGCATGATGGCGGAGCACGACCGCGCGCTCGATCCGGGCTTCGCCTGGCTGGCGCCGCCGGTGCTCAACGCGCTGACCCGGCTGGCGCTGGTGGCGGACGCCGGGACCGGGGAGCTTGTGGCGCAGGGCTACGAGGCGGACGGGCCGGCCACGCAGGCGCTGACGCTGGGAGGAGAGCGATGTCGCTGATCGGAGACGTCACCATGGACGGCCTGCAGCTGCTGGCCACGCTGTTCGTCTTCGCCGCCGGCCTGGTGGTGCTGGCCGTCCTGGCGATGTTCGTCGCCGATATCGCTCAGACCCACGACGCCATCCGGCGCAATTACCCGGTCATCGGCCGCTTCCGCCATCTGTTCTCGACCTTGGGCGAGTTCTTCCGGCAGTACTTCTTCGCCATGGACCGAGAGGAGATGCCGTTCAACCGGGCGGAGCGGGAGTGGGTCTACAAGTCGGCCGGCGGCCACGACAACACCCAGGCCTTCGGCTCCACGCGGAACCTGACGCCGGTGGGCACGGTGATCTTCGTGAACTGCCCGTTCCCGACCCTGGACGAGGAGGCCAGCCCGGCGCCCGCCATCGTCATCGGCCCGCACACGCCCAACCCCTACGAGACCCAGTCGATCATCAATGTCTCCGGCATGAGCTACGGCGCCATCTCGCGCCCGGCCGTGCGCGCGCTCTCCCACGGCGCCAAGCTGGCGAACTGCTGGCTGAACACCGGCGAGGGCGCGCTCTCGCCCTATCACCTCGAGGGCGGCTGCGACGTGGTCTTCCAGATGGGCACGGCGAAATACGGCGTGCGCGATGTCGATGGCGGGCTCGACGCGGCGAAGCTGCGCCAGGTGGCGGCGCACGAGCAGGTCCGCATGTTCGAGCTGAAGATGAGCCAGGGCGCCAAGCCCGGCAAGGGCGGCATCCTGCCGGGCGGCAAGGTGACCGACGAGATCGCCGCCATCAGGGGCATCCCCGCGGGCCGGGATTCGATCTCGCCCAACCGGCATCCCGAGATCGACAGCGTCCCGGAGCTGCTCGACATGATCGCCCGCATCCGCGACGTGGCCGAGAAGCCCGTGGGCTTCAAGACCGTGGTCGGCGCCTATGGCTGGCTCGCGCAGATGTGCGAGGAGATCCACAGGCGCGGGCCCGAGCACGCGCCGGATTTCATCACCATCGATTCGGGCGACGGCGGCACCGGCGCGGCGCCCATGCCGCTGATGGACAATGTGGGTCTGCCGATCAAGGAGGCGCTGCCCATGGTGGTCGACATCGTCACGCGCTACGGGCTGAAGGAGCGCGTGAAGATCGTCGCCTCGGGCAAGCTGATCACGCCGGCGGAGGTGGCCTGGGCCTATTGCGCGGGCGCCGACGTGGTCGTCTCCGCGCGGGGCTTCATGTTCGCGCTCGGCTGCATCCAGGCCATGAAATGCAACAAGAATACCTGCCCGACCGGCATCACCACCCACGACCGGCGCCTCCAGCGGGGCCTCGACCCCGAAGAGAAGGCGGTACGGGTGATGAACTTCGTCGGCAAGATCCGCTACGGCGTCGGCGTCATCGCGCATTCCTGCGGCGTGCCGCATCCGCGCGCGCTGAGCCGCCACCACTGCCGCATCGTACAGGACACCGGCCGGTCCGTGCCGCTGGACGAGCTGCACCCGCCGCAGGAGGTCCTGGCCCCCTACGAGACGGCCGCCTGAGCCCGCCGCCGCCCGGCCCATCTCTGCGCTTGAAGGGCCATGGGCCAAGCGCTACAAGGGGCGCTTCTGACGCTCGGCCCGTTACTCTCGCGGAGGGGTGCCGGAGTGGTCGAACGGGGCGGTCTCGAAAACCGTTGTGCGCTATGCGTACCGGGGGTTCGAATCCCTCCCCCTCCGCCAGCTGTCGACTGTGCGACATTTCTTGCAGTTGCACGTGATTGTCATCTTTTCACCGCCAGCCATTGCCACAACGGCATTTCGAGAACCAGTGGCGCCGATACAGCGTCGCAGACGTCGGCGCGGGGCCGGGGCCCGCTTGCTCATAAGCCAGGCCGACGTCGTGGCGGTCGCGGGTTCAACCCCAGCTGGGCCTACCATTCCTTTCAAGCGCTTAGCGCGCATTCTGGGGGTGTTTTCGGTCTTGGCGAGCCTCGATGTCCGACGTTTATTCGTTTGATCTTTGTCGCGAGTGTTGGGCAAATTGGGAATTGTCGAATTGCTTTGGCTCGTGCGCCTGGGCGGGGGCCAGCTTCAGTGCCGCAAGGACCGCTTCGAAGGCGCGACCGTTGGACCTGGAGACGGGCACGGTCAGCGGCCGCGCTTGAGGTGCTAGGGCAACTGCCTAAGCAACCTCTTACTCGTCATCCGCATCTGATAGATCTCGCGGTCGACGTATTGGATCCCGGCATGCATGTCGTGCCGTTCATGGGTGCTCAATAGCCTATGTTACCCACTTTTCTCTCGCTTTGACTGAAGTGCCGAGCTGCCTCTTGTCCAAAAATCGGAATTGTAGGCGTCGAACTATTTTTTGGATGTTTTTGGCTCACAATTCTGTTGTCTGCAACGGCCTCTGCTTACGTCGACAGTTGCGGGACTCAACGACCAACATCAGCCGAGTGTCGTCCCCGGCACAGTCTTGACGCTTCCTTACGGACGTTGCTTCCGTCTCTGGCATCAGCCTGTTGATGCGGCATCGCGTCCCCTGTTGTGCAAACATATCGCGCTCTGGCCCGCCATCTGGGGGGGCTACGACCTGCTCTTCACTTATTTGTCAGACCACGGAGAAACAAGCTGAAACACAAAATTACAATCATTTAGCGAGCGCCGTCCACAAGGTTGCAAAAATATACCCAAAGTTGAAATGCTTCGAATTTCACCAGGTTTAGCCGGGTTGTGTCAAAATTTTGACGAATATATTGAGTCGTGTAAGCTAATTTTATTGACATTCAATATAGGTGCGAGCGGTGTCGAAAGACTTTTTTCTGCACCGCGGTCGAGTGGCTTTGGGCGCCCGCCCCTATTCCAGACGGCCAGATCGGGCTAGAGCGTCGGGCGCTTATTAGGCATCGAATTGGTAGAAAGTTCTTTGCGGTTTGAGGGGTGTGTGATTCACCTTTTTCGGAGGTGGATGATGGGCAGACCGACATCGAATGACCTGCGCGAGCGGATTGTGCAGGGTGTTGAGAGCGGCAAATCGCGTCGGGCGGTTGCGGCGCAGTTCGAGGTATCTCCGTCGACGGCGGTGCGGGTTGTGAGCCGCTACGCGGCGACGGGCTCTGTGGCGCCGGCCAAGCAGGGCCGGCCGCGTGGCAGCGGCAAGCTGGGTCCTCACAGGGCGTTTTTGATCGCTCAGGTGGAGCGCCAGCCGGACATCACCATGCCGGAGCTGGCTGCGGTTCTTGAAGCCGAGCGGGATCTCAAGGTCGATCCTTCGAACCTGTCGAAGTTTCTGATCGCCCTGGGCTACAGCTATAAAAAAACCCTTCTGGCCAGGGAGCAAGAACGCCGCGACGTCAAGCAGGACCGTGCTGACTGGCGCCGCCTGCGCCAACCCTTCATGCGCCGGCAGCCGGGCCGGCTCGTCTTCCTCGACGAAACCTCGGTGAAGACCAATATGACGCCGCTGCGCGGCTGCTCCCTGCGCGGCCGGCGGCTGCGCGCCCAGGTGCCCTTCGGCAAGTGGCAAACCCAAACCTTCATCGCCGGCCTGCGCTGCAATGCCCTGGTCGCCCCCTGGATCGTCGACGGCGCCATCGACCGCAACGCCTTCGACCTCTACATCGAAACCCAGCTCGCTCCCATCCTGAACCGCGGCGACGTGGTCATCCTCGACAACCTCAATGTCCACAAAAGCCCAAAAGCCGCCGAAGCCTTGCGCCAACGCGGCGCATGGTTCCTCTTCCTGCCAAGATACTCCCCCGACCTCAACCCCATCGAGATGGCCTTCTCAAAGCTCAAGGCCCACCTGCGAAAGGCCGCCGCACGAACCTATGACGACCTCTGGAAGGCAACAGGACCAATCTGCGACCTCTTCTCCCCAACCGAATGCTGGAACTTCCTCAAAGAACAAAAATATGTCCCAGATTAAACGCCCGAGGCTCTAG
>JAKSBI010000060.1 GCA_022361215.1 Hyphomicrobiales bacterium
GCGATGATCGCCATCATGATCACGCCGATCGGCCGCAACAGCACGTCGAGAAAGCTGTCCGAGGAGAAGATGATCATCGCCTTTCTGAAGTTCTCGTCCGCCATGCCGCCGAGGATCATGGCGAAGACCATGGGCGCCAGCGGAAACTCCCATCGCTTCATCACATAGCCGATCACGCCGAAGACCAGCATGACGGAGACGTCGAAGGTCGAGAGCTGCAGGGAGAACGCGCCCACCACGCAGAGCACCGAGACCAGCGGCATCAAGACGTCCTTGCGTACCGACAGCGCCCATAGGCTGGGCCGGATCAGCAGGAAGCCGAAGACGTACATGGCCAGGTTGGCCAGCAGCAGCGTGCCGTAGAGAAACTGCATGAAGCCCGGCTGGCTGTGATTGATGGCCGGCCCGACGACGACGCCCTGGAAGGCCAGCGCCGCCATGAACACGGCCGCCGCCGCCGTGCCGGGGATGCCGAGGGACATGGTCGGCAGCAGGGAGCCGCCGATGCAGGCGTTGTTCGCGGTCTCGCTGCACACGACCCCCTCCACGCTGCCCTTGGAGAAGTCCTTCCCGGAGCTCCTCTGGCCCAGATCGTAGGCCAGGAACGTCGCCATCGGGGCGCCGCCGCCGGGCACCATGCCGATGAAGGTGCCGATGACGCTGGACCGCAGGGCCGATCTGCCGTAGCGGGCGAAATCGCCGAGGCGGGGGCAGGACGCGCCCGATATGCGCCGGGATCCGGTCGGTCTCCTGAAGATTGGCGATGCGCAGAACCTCCGCGAGGCCGAACAGGCCGATGAGCGCCGGTATGAACTGAATGCCGCCCAGAAGGTTCGGGTTTCCGAACGTCAGGCGGTCGTAGCCCGTGATCGGCTCGATCCCGACCATCGCCAGGCAGAGGCCCAGCCAGCCCGAGATCCAGCCCTTCAGGACGGAATCGCTCTCCCCAGAGAGGCTGCCCGCGATCAGGATGCCCCAGACCGCGAGCAGGAACTGCTCCCAGGCGCCGAAATTGAGCGCGAAGACGAGCAGGACCGGCGTCAGCGCCACCAGCACGAGAATGCCGACCAGATTGCCGACGAAGGAGCCGGCGATGGCCATGCCGAGCGCTTCGCCGCCCCGGCCCTGTTTCGCGACCGGGTAGCCCGCGAGCTTCGTGGGCACGGCGTCCGGCGTGCCGGGAATGTTCAGCAGGATGGCGCTGATCGCGCCGCCGAACGTGGCGCCCGTGTAGATCCCCATCAGGAACGCCGTCGCGTCGACCACGGCCATGGAGTAGGAGAACTGCGCCAGCAGCGCCATGCCCATGGTCATCGAGAGGCCCGGCATGGCGCCCCAGACGATGCCCAGGCCGGCGCCCAGGCACGAATACAGGATCGCATGGGCCGAGAACGCATCGAGAAAGCTGAACATGGCGCCGGCGCCTTTCAGACCGCGAGACAGCGCATGGCAGGGCGGCCCGCTATCGGTAGCTCCATTGCTCGACCAGGCTGCCGGTCCCGGGCAGCAGGGTCTCGAGCAGGAGAATGAAGATGACGGAGAGCGTCGCGGTGACGCCCAGGCTGACCAGGGCGATGAGACGCCAGCCGCGCACGCCGTTGGCCAGCATTGCGAGCGCCAGAAACAGCGCGGTGGCGATCTCGAACGGCAAGGTGCGCAGGAGGACCAGCGCATAGAGCAAGACGATGCCCAGCGTCCTCGCCGCCGCCAGATGCGCTGCGGCCCGCGACGGCGGCAACGCCTCGCCCGCGTTCGCCACATCCGACGCCGCCGGCGCCCGCGCACCGAGACGCGCGAGGACCGGCGCGCCCCGCCGCCAGCCCTCGAAGCAAAGCGCCACGGCCATGAGAATCAGGCCGGACCCGATGAGGATCGGGAACAGCCCGGGGGCGCTGGCCCACCCGGCGGTGCGCGGCATCCCCGCTCCGAGCCAGCACATGGCGATCCCGATGGCCAGCGTCAGGGCCGCAGGAACGGCGTATCTATCCGACCAGAGTGCCTTGAGCATCGTTGCGTCCCGGCTCAGCGCCATGTTCCCCCACCGCGCGCGGCGACCGGCAGCGCGGCTGTCACAGGACGGGCTTGTAGTCCTTCGGCGGCCACCAGGCGGCGAAGTCGCCGGGGCGCGGGATGCCGAGATCGGCCGGGTTCCGCTTCACCGAGGCCATCTTCTGGTCCCAGAACAGCCAGGACGTGATGGACTCGAACAGCGCCGCTTCCCGGTCGGCCTCCGCGCCGCCCTTGAACTCCGGGAACATCACGCGCCCCTGCAGAACCTTCACGAACGCCGGATCGTCGACGGCCTTCTTCACGGCGTCGTGGACCTTCCTGACGATCTCCGGATCGGTGTCCCGTTTCAGGCCGACGGCATAGACCCCGTGCAGCAGCCCGAGCTCGACGGCGGAGGGCACGTCCTTGCTCACCGGGGTCAGGGGCTCCGTCACGCCGGGCACCGCGAGGGGCTTGTCCTTGAAGACCGCCAGGTTGCGCACCTTGCCGCTGCGGATGTACTCGATCTGCTCGTGCACGCCGCTGGCGACCACGTCGGCTTCGCCCTGCAGGACGGCCAGGGTCGCGGGCGCGCCGCCCTTGTAGGGCACATGGGTGAACTTGGCGCCGGTGCCGCGCTCCAGGGCCACCAGCGTCGCCTCGTGCCAGATCGAGCCGATGCCGGCGTTCGAGATCTTGATCTTGCCCGGCTGCGCCTTGGCCGCCTCGATCACGTCCGCCAGCGACTTGAAGCGCGAGTTCGGCGCCACGCCCCAGGCCGGGATGGACGTGCCCACCTTGAGGAACTGCCACGTGCGCCAGGGCGCGTCGTCCCCATAGCCCAGGACGCGGAAGAACTTGTTGTACTCGGCGCCGCCGAGCATCCATTGTCCCGAGGCGGGCTTGGACTTCACGAACTGCGTCGCCACCGAGCCGACCGCGCCGGGCTGATTGACGGCGCGGATATTGACGCCGAGCTGTTTCTCGAGCGCCTGGCCGAGGCTGCGGATGATGGTGTCCGTGCCGCCGCCCTCGGAATACTGGATCACCAGCGTGATGGGGCGCTTGCCCCAGCCCGCCGCCAGGCCCGGCAGCGGATCCAGCGTCAGAACCGCGAAGCCGGCTCCCATGCCGGCCAGAACGTCTCGGCGACTGTTGTTCGTCATTGTAAACCTCCCATGATCTGTCTGTTGTTTTTGGCGTGTCGGTGTCGGACCGGCACCGTCGGGCCGTGCGCCATCCGCCCCGTGCGGAGGGATGGCGCGCTCTCGCCCGTCAGACCTTCACGTCCCGGTCCTGCAGGATGACCTTGCCGTCGACCGCGATGATCGGGTGCCGAATGACCAGGTCGATATGCCCCGAGGCGCGAATCGAGCTGCCGAAGGTGATGCCGTTGCCGATGCCGAGATGGGCGGTGCCGAACTCGCCCTCGTCCTCGAGCTCGATGCCGCGGCCGATCTTGGCCTTCGGGTTGAGGCCGATGCCCAGCTCGACATGGCAGTAGATGTTCTCGTCGTCGTAGGAGGCCAGGAGCTGCGAGAGATAGCGGCCGTCCTTCCCGCTCTCGTCGACCGAGACGATACGGCCGCCGGACAGCTCGATCTGCACCGGCTCCAGCACCTCGCCGCCCGGAACGATGGCGCCGTCGATCACGGCCACGCCCTCGGTGCTGTCCTCGATGGGGGCGACGGCGGTCTCGATGCAGGGCGGCGGCGAGATCGTGCCGGGGTCGTGGCAGATCCCGGTCTGCGGCACGCTGGACCGGCCCGTGATGTCGAAGCTGAAGTCGGTCAGCCCGTCATTGCTGGTCACGCGCACGCGCTCGCCGTCGTCGAAGACCTTGGAGACGCGCATGATGATCTTGGCCTGCTCGATGAAGTCGATGTCCAGGCTGCCGTCGGTGAACATCGCCTCCTCGCAGCCGGGGAAGAAGATCAGGCGCGCGCCCGCCTCGCTGGCCCGCTTGCGCGCGGAGGTGTGGTTCACGGAGAATGTCGTCGGCGCCACGATGGCGTCGGCGGCGCGCATGGCGTCGGCGACGATCGAGGGCAGCTCCTCCCCGTGCCGGGTGCGCGGCTTGATCGCCATGAAGATCGTCTCCGCGCCGCGCTCCTCGCCCGCCAGGGCGAAGAGCTTGCCGATCTCCAGCTTGTTGGAATCCGTGATGATGAGGAACTGCTCGCCTTCCTTGAGGGCAAGGCACTGGTCGAGGATGTTCCCAATCGACCGCATCATCGCAATTTTCTCAATCATCGTCCCTCACCGCGTCTTCGCTCGGCCACGACGGCACTCGGTCCCAGACCCTAGACGGGGCGTTTTCGGCCGTCAACAAAATTGTGTACAATGAACAATTACTCTCGCGGGTCCGGACAGGCCGAGAGCCGGCGCATGCGCGCGCCGGTCCGTGCGCCGCAGAGGCGCAATCGGGCGGTCGATGTCGGCGAGCGGCCGGACCTCCGGTCGCGGCCCCGGCTCTCAGCGTCCTGTGAAGACGGGGTCCCGGCGCTCCGCAAAGGCGCGCCGGCCCTCGCGATAGTCGTCGCTGTCGAAGGCCGCGGAAATCAGCGCTTCCAGCTCCTCCCGGCGGGCCTCGACCTCGCCGGCTTCCATGGCCTGGAAGATGGCTTTGTGGCCGCGCACCGAGAGCGGCGCGCTGGCCTCGAACTCCGCGGCGAAGGCGGTCGCCGCCTGCAGCGCGTCCTCCGCCGCGCCGGCGACCCGATCCACCAGCCCGAGGCGCACCGCGTCCTCCAGACCGAAAAGCCGCCCGGAGAACAGGATCTCCTTCGCGCGCGTGACGCCCAGCCTGGTGTGCAGCAGGGTGCAGTCGACAAGGCTGTATACAAGACCCAACCGCGCCGCCGGGATGCCCGCCGTCAATGTGGCGTCCGCCACCCGGAAGTCGCAGGCCAGCGCAAGGCTCAGCCCCCCGCCCACCGCCGCGCCCGACATGGCGGCGATCACCGGCTTCGGGCAGTCCCGAATGGCGGCGACGGCCCGGTCGTTCTCCGCGTCGTAATGCGCCGCCGACTGGGAATCGTAGCGCACCGCGTCGAACTCGCTGATGTCGGCGCCGGCGCAGAAGTGGCCGCCCTCGCCGGTCAGGACGACGGAGCGCACCTCCGGCGCCTCCGACGCCCGTGCGAAGACCTGCGTCAGCCCCTGCCACATGGCGAGGGTGAGGGCGTTGCGCCGTCTCGGCTGATCGATCCGCACGAGACATAAGCCGGCATCGGTCACCGTCACTTTGAGGCGGTCGTCCAAGGCGGAGTGCTCGAATGTTTCAAGGGTCATGGCGGTATCCCGTTCGGCAATGATTGTCGAGTGTATACAATTCTGCCGGCGCGGCAATCGCCCATCCTAGAGCCCGTCGCGATCATTCCGAGTCGCGTCATGGCTCCAGCTCTTCGGTGAAGCATGTCTTCTGTCCCGAAACCGGTATCCACTTTCGGGAGACATGCTCTAGCGGGCGCGCGCCTCATGGCATGAAGGTGGCCGGCAGCCATGTGGTCAAAGCCGGCACGAGGGCGACCAGCACGGCGCAGACGATCAGGGCGATCAGGTAGGGGACGATGGTGAGCGTGTATTCCGCCATCCTGATATTCGCGATCGAGTTCACGATGAACATGCAGAGCCCGAGCGGCGGCGTGATGAGGCCGATCATGATGGACAGCACCACGGTCACGCCGAGATGGACCGGGTCCATGGCCACATGCGGCGCCAGGGCCGTCAGCAGCGGCACCACCAGGACGATGAGCACGATGGTCTCGATGAAGAAGCCCAGCACGATCAGGAAGACGACGAGCAGAAGCCTCAGCACGTGGACGTCGTCGCTCAGGCCCAGCATGAAATCCACCAGCATCTTCCCCACCCCCTCGCGGATCAGGATCCAGCCGAAGACGTTGGAGACGGCGATCACGAACATGATGATGGCGGTCAGGCGCGCCGCCCTGATGACGATCTCGGGAAGATCGGCGGGCTTGATGGCGCGGAAGATCAACAGCTCGATGGTCGCGGCATAGACCACGGCGACGGCGGCGGCTTCCACGGGCGTGAAGATGCCGCCCAGGATCCCGCCGATGATGACGAGGGGCAGCATCAGGTCCAGCAGGCTGCCCTTGAAGGCGGCCCAGAGCTCGCAGAGATCCAGCCTGCTTTCGGCGCGATGCTCTCTCCGGCAGGTCAGATAGACGGTGACCATGAGGAACAGGGTCATCAGGAGGCCGGGGACGATGCTCCCGACGAACAGCTTCCCGATGGAGACCTGAGCCATGGCGCCGTAGATCACGAAGGGCACGCTGGGGGGAATGATCGGCCCGATGGTCGAGGAAGCGGCGGTAACGGCTGCGCTCAAACGCGCCGAGTAGCCCGCCTTCTTCATGGCCGGGATGATGATCGAGCCGAGGCCCGAGGCATCGGCGGTGGCCGATCCGGACATGCCGGACAGCATCAGGCTCGAGACGATGTTGACCTGGGCGAGCCCTCCGGTGATGTGGCCGACGAGAGCGTTGGCGAGACGCACGAGGCGGGTCGTGATCCCGCCCGAGCTCATGATCACGCCGGCCAGGAGGAAGAGCGGCGCGGCGAGCAGGGGGAAGGAATCGGCGCCCGCGACCATGCGCTGGCCCACGACCAGCAGCGGCAAGCCGGCATCCAGGATATAGACCACCGAGATCAGGCCGATGGCGAAGGCGATCGGCACGCCGAGGACGATCAGCAGGAAGAAGGCGCCGATCAGGATCTCAATCGACATGGCGCCGGTCCTCGGGCCGCGCCCGTCTCGCCCGGCGCACAAGCTGCAGCAGGGTGATGACGATCATCAGCAGCGCGCCGGCAGGCAGCGCCAGATAGACGTATCTCATGGAGATGCCGAGCGCCGGCGCCCGCTGCGTGCCGAACAGCACGATCTCGTATCCGGCCTTCAGGATCAAGGCGAGCAGCGTCAGGGCCAGCACCGACGTGGCCACGTCGAGCAGACGCCGCAGGACGCCCGGCAGGCTTTCGCGCAGCCCGTCCACGCGGATGTGCTCGCCATGATGGTGCACCAGCGCGGCGCCGACGAAGGTGATCCATATGAGCGTGAAGCGCGCCAGCTCCTCGGTCCAGAACGGCGGCGCCTCGAACAGGTAGCGCGCGATCACCTGGAAGAACACGGCGACGACCAGCAGCAGGAACAGGCCGATCAACGACACCCGGATCGACGACACCAGGAGGCCGTGGAGCTTGTCGAGGAGCGTCATGGGGCCGGACGCGCGCGGCGCCCGCATGTGGGCGCAGACGGCGAATGCAGGACAGAACGCGGGCGCACACGCGCCGGACAGGTTTCCATATGTCCGTCCTCCGCGCCGGCCGGCTAAGTCCGCGCGGCTCCGGGCGCGCGAATGCGCGCGCCGAGCCCCTCGGGCGTTTCGAGCCTGGCATGGGCTGCCATCGCCTCGGCGAGCGTCTCGGCCGCGTCCTCGGGGAAGGGCGCCGAGCGGCGCTGCTCCAGATCCACATGGATCGAAAGCTGCTCCTGGGTGGCGGCCAGGTATCCGTCCGTGTCGTGATACATGCGGTGGAAATAGTGCAGACGCTTCGCGTCCAAGCCGACGAGCTGGCTGGTCACGCGGATCGGGTCGCCCCTCCTCAGCTCCTGCCTGTAGCATGTGTGGGCTTCGAGGACGAAGGTGCTGGCGTTCGTGAGCCGGGCATAGTCGGCCCCGATACCCAGCGCATCGAACAGCGCGTCCGTGGCGTGATCGAAGATCAGCACGTAGTAGGCGACGTTCAGGTGGCCGTTGTAGTCCACCCAGTCGTCCAGAACCTCTTCGCGATGAACGATCAGGTCGGTCACGGCCATCGCCTGCGCCCCCGATCTCGCCGACCAGCGCGCACCGGGGTCCCGTCGGTCTCGCGCCTAGGCGGCAATGACCGCGCCCTCCTCGATGAGTTTTTCCGTTTGCGCCTCATCGAACCCCCATTCGCCGAGAACCTCCTTGGTGTGCTCGCCATAGACCGGCGCGCCCTGCGTTATCGTGGCCGGCGTCTCGCTGAACTTTACGGGAAAACCGATGGTCTTCAACGCGCCGAGTCGGCTGTGCTGCACGGTCGTCACCATCTCCCGCGCCAGGGTCTGGGCGTCCTGGTGCATCTCGCGCACGGAGCGGATGGGACCGGCCGGAAAGCCGACGCGCTCGAAGTCGTCGAGCCAGTCCTGCGACGCCCGTGTGCGGAAGATCGGGGCGAGCACCTCGTCCAGCGCCGCCTTGTTCTGCATGCGGCTGTTGTTGTCGCAGAAGCGCGGATCGTCGTTCAGCTCTTCCGCGCCCAGTACCGAGAGCATGCGCAGCCAGTTCGCCTGGTTGCCGCCGCCTATGGTGATCCAGCCGTCGGACGTCTCGTAGGCCTGGTAAGGCGCGTTGAGCGGATGCGCGGATCCGAGCGCGCCCGGATTGTCCCCGGTGGCGAAGCAGATCGCCGAGTGCCAGTAGGTCAGGGTGATCCCCGCCTCGTAGAGCGAGGTGTCGACCATCTGACCGACGCCGGTGATCTCGCGGGCATAGAGCGCCGACACCACGCCCATGGTGGCCAGCAGGCCGGCGGTGATGTCGGTCACCGGAGACCCCACCTTGACCGGCGGACGGCCCTCAGCCTCGCCGGTGATGCTCATCAGCCCGCTCATGCCCTGGGCGATCAGGTCGAAACCGCCGCGCTCGGCATAGGGGCCCGTGCGGCCGAACCCCGACACGGCGCAGTAGACCAGCCTGGGGTAGCGCTCCCGCAGCTCGTCGTAGCCGAAGCCGAATTTCTGCATGGTGTCGTGCCGGTAGTTCTCGATCACCACGTCGGCCTGGGAGAGCAGCCGCTCCAGAACCTCCTTGCCGCCCTCGGTCTTCAAGTTGACGGCGATGCCGCGCTTGTTGCGGTTCATCATCATGAAGGCATAGGAGTCGCCCTCGTCCGCCCCCGAAGCGATCGTGTCCCGGCGCGCATCGTCGCCGTCGGGCACGCGCTCGACCTTGATGACATCGGCACCCATATCCGCCAGCATGCGCCCGCAGGTGGGGCCGGCCATGACATGCGCCAGCTCGATCACCTTCACCCCCGCAAGCGGCCCCCCGGTTCCAGACTGCTTCATTCCTTCCGAACTCCTGATCGCGCGATGGTCGTTCCGTCGGCCGGCCGCCGGGCTGGTGCCCGAGGGCTGCGCCGGCGCGCCGAAGCCGAGGCCCGGAGACGCGGGCCGCCTTCCGCCGTTCGCTCGGGCGGACGGCTCTGCGTCTCGCGTCCTCTGCTTTGAAGCCCTCCGGCGCGCTTGAAACGACCGGCCATGAGATGTTAATGTTTTTTGTCGACAGAAATTCTACGAAGATCGGTCGCACGGAGTCAACCGGTAATCCCCGTGGCCGGCCGCTCGAGGGGGACGGTCACCCGGATTGACCCCGGCCAACCCAAGATGACGGGGGTGCCGGGAAAGTTGGCGAGGCGAGCAAGCTGGCAGGCATGAAGAAAACAAGCCTTGGGCCTGCTTCCGGACGGAGTGTCGGACCGAAGTCGTGTTGGTATTGCCAAGTCTTGTCGACAAAAGTCGGGGGCGCTAGGGTGGCGCGCCTCGCCTTAAATTCGGGTTCGTGACGCGGCGCCTGAGCCTTAGGTAAGGGCGTGGCATTCCCGAACATGGCGTTTTCCAGAGAGGACAGTGTGGTCAACGAGACCCCAGACCGAAGCGAATCGAGATTCAGCACGCCGCCGACCTTGGCGTCGGCGGTCGTCGACTATCTCAAGGATGCGATTCTGGCCGGCGCGTATCCGCCCGGCAGCGCGCTGCGAGAGATCCCGCTGTCCCAGGCGGTGTCCGCCTCCCGCACCACCGTTCGCGAGGCGTTGCGCGTCCTGAGCGACATCGGGCTCGTGGTGATCCACCCGCGGCGGGGGGCCAGCGTGGCCTCGATGTCGCCGAAGCTGGTCAGGGAGATCTTCAGCCTGCGCGCGGTTCTCGAGCCGTTTGCCATCAAGCTGGCGCTGACCGAAGGCCGCATCCGCAGTGCGGAGCTGGATCGCATCGAGCAGGCCTTCGAGAATCTGCGGCACACGGCCAAGGACGGCGACGCCTTCGCCACGATCGAGGCCGATATGGGGTTCCATTGGGCCTTCTGCGCGCCCTGCGGTCACGAGCTCCTGCTCGAGCAGCTCCGCTCGTTGCAGACGCGCACCCGCCAGTTCATTTTCTATACGCATTTCTACGAGTCCGACAGCGACGGCGAGGTGGAATCCCACATGCCGATCCTCATGGCCATTCGGTCTCTGGAGCCGGACCGCGCCGAAGCCGCCGTGCACAAGCATATCGTGAGCGTCGGCGAGCGGCTCTTGATCCGAATGCTGGACGAGGCGAAGAACAACTAAAGCATGTCTCCCGAAAGGGGATACCGGTTTCGGGAAAAAAGACATGCTTCAACAAAAAACCTAGAGCAATGGCGCGAATCAGAATGATCGCGACAGGCTCTAAGGCCCGTCGGCACTTACGCTGCGGTGCCGGTGTTTTCCCGCCGCAGATCTATTCCAGCCCGGCAAGAGGCCAAGAGTGGCGCCAGGATACGGCCGCGCTTTATTCGATCTCTTCGTCGAGATACCCAGCGCCGGATAAATGACGGGCCGCAACGCATTCGCGCGTCGGCCGCTGTCGGACACCCCCAC
>JAKSBI010000724.1 GCA_022361215.1 Hyphomicrobiales bacterium
ACCAGCTCTCCGGCCACCTCGACGCCGATCTTTCCGCCACCGGCGGCGATCGCGAAGGTCTCGAGCGAGTTGGTGCTGACCGAGGTCACGTGCACGCCCTTGCGCACGCTCGATTCGATGTCGGGGAAGGCATCGGCCCGCAGGCCGGCCTGGCTGAAGCCGAGATCGCCCTCGACATCCACCGATGGGATGCCGATATCGTTGAACGGCGAGAGCTGATGGGTGTCGGTGGAGATCGAGGCGCCGCGCGCCAAGGCGATGGCCGTGCCGGCGAAGGCGTCCTCCGAGGTTGCCGCGAGCCGGATCTCCCCGGAATTGAGGACGATGACATAGTAGGTGTCGCCGTTCGAGAGGCCGTCGATCTCCTCGCCGTCCGTTGTGTAGACGACTTCCTGGCCGGTGGCGTAGCCGTGCGAGGCGATGGCGATGCTGCTCGGCGTGCCCGTCGGCGACGCGCTCTCCGTCAGATCGTCGACGGCGAAGGTCTGCTCTTCCGCCGAGCCGATCTCGTTGGAGAGCGTCAGGCTGTGGGCATCCGTGCCGGCGCCCGAGCCCGAGAGGGTGATCGCGCTGCCGTCGACCGCGCCGGTCTTGGTCCGGGCGAGCTGGATCTCGTCCGCGTTCAGCACGATGACATAATAGCTGTCTCCGCTCGTGAGCCCGCCCAGCGCATTCCCGTCCGCCTCGTAGGCGACCTCCTGGCCGGTCACGAAGCCATGTCCCGCTATGGAGATGGTGTTGCCGGAGCGGTCGCCGGAGGTGAAGCCGCTCTCGACATCGGCAGACCCGATCGCCGAGCTCGTGTTGGAGAAGGTACCGGTGTTCACGCGCTCGCCGGCCGAGGCGTCGATGGCCCGGCCCGTCACGGTGGCATCCTCGTCGATCCAGGAATGGGTGTTGATGGTGACCACGCCCAGCCCCGCGGAGACGCCGACCGCCACGCCCTTGATGGCGACGTTCAAGCTGCCGACGATAGTGTCGACCGAGGTGTTGGACTCGGCGGCCACCACCACCGTGCCGTCGGTATCGACCGACGCCCGCTTGCCGATATAGGCCTCTGTCGCGAAGTCGACGATGCCGACCTCGAGGGAAACGCCGACCGAGACTTTCTTGGACAGGGCCGCGGTCATCGACACCGACCAGGCCTCGCCTCTGCCCTGGGCTTCGACCCGGACGCCGTCCTTGGCCGAAACGACCGTGTCGTCGCCGATATAGGCCTTCGTGCGCCGGGTCAGGGCGCTCACGTCGACGCCGACGCCGACGGCCGTTTCCTTGGCGCCCGACAGGCCGCCGGCAGCGCTGACGATATCGTCCCAGAAGGCGTCGGCGAGCACGACCACGTCGTTGCCGGAGGTGATCTTGCCGGTCGAGTCGATATAGGCCTCGGTGGTGTCGTCCACGACCATGACGGTCAGGGCGCCGGACCCCGCCGTGGTCTTGCTGACGGCGCCGCCAAGGCCGAAGTTGAACATCTCCAGCTCGGAGTCGGCTTCGACGATCACGCCGCGGCGCGTGGCGCCGTTGACATCCGTATAGGTGGCCGTGGCATCGGTGGCGTCGGCCGTGACCACCGAGGCGCCGTCGATATAGGCCCTGGTCTTGGTCACGACCGTCGTCGTCGCAATGGCCAGACCAACCGCCGTCTTCTTGCTGCCCGCCAGGCCGCCGGCGATGATCATGCCGTCGGAAAAATTGTCCGCGGTGACGATGACGTTGTTGTGGGCCGTGACGACGGAGGATCCGGTGATCCGGGCGCGGGTGTTGGTGTCGAAGACCCCGATCGCCAGCGAGCCGCCGAACGCGAAATTGTCTGCGCCGCTAAGACCGATGGCGACGGCCAGGATTTCCGCCTCCTCATCGGCCTGCACGAACACGCTTCCGCCGGTCGAGATGACCGTCGAGCTTGAGATTTCGGCGATGACGTCGTTGCTGATGAAGCCGGCAATCACCGCCGCGCCACCGGCATTGCCCTGCTTGTTGGTGTTGAGCGACCCGCCGCCAGCACCGGAACGAATGCTCGATTGGTCCTCGGCAAACACCTTGACGTCGCCGCCGGCCGTCACCACCGCTCCATTCTCGATGGCGGCCTCCACCACATTGAGAATGCCGTTGACGGTTACGGCGATACCGACGGCGGCATGCTTGCCGCCGACGCCCGACGACCCGCCCTGAAGCGAGACGCCGAAGCCGACCGAGACCGAAATGATCTTCGCGTCGCCGACGACCGTGTCCTCGTCCGTGACGCGCGACTTGACGGTGATATCGCCCGACAGCGACGTGACCGTCGCGTCCGAGACCACCGCGCGCGTGTTCATGGCGAGCTGGTTCCAGCCCAGCGCAACGCCGAAGCCGGAACCGCCAACGCCCACGCCGGCGGCGCCACCAATTGCGAAAATGCTGGAGTCGTCCTTGGCGGACACGGTGATGTCGCCGTTTGCAACGACGATGGCGTCCGAGATCGAGGCTTCGAGAAGGTGCGCCTTCTCATCCAAGCCGCTGGAGAAGACCGCTGGATCGGTGGACACCAGATTGATGCCCACGGTGACCGCGCCACCGGCCGATTTCAATGTCGTGGAGGACGACTTGGTCGCGCCGACGCTGACCGCGATCGCAAAGATGTCGTTGTCGTTGACCGCCTCGACGTCCAGTTGATCGTTGACCGCGATGACGCTCGGGTCGAGGTCGGTTCCGAGGATCCGGGCCCGCGTCTGGCTGGACACCATGTTGAAGGCGAAGGAGCCGCCGACGCCGTGGTTGGAGCTGCCGGGCGTGTCGCCCAGCGAGCCGGTTCTGGAGAACGCCACGGCACCGCCGATCGAGAGGATCCGGTCCGAGTTCTGCGCCTTGAGCAGCAGATCGCCGGCCGAGTCGATGGCAGCGCTCTTGATCCAGGAGTCGGTCCGGTTGAGCATCACGTTGATGCCGATGGAGGCGGCGATCTGGAGCTGGCTGCCCGTGGTCGCGACGGCGATCGCCACGGGGAAGGCGTAGATGTTGGCCCTGCTCGTGGCCTGCACCTTGATCTCGTTCACATTGTCCAGATCCGGCGCCGTGCTGACGATCTTGGCGCCATGCACGAAGGCCTCGGTGTCCGCCTTCATCACGTTCACCGAGACGGCGCCGCCGACCATCTTGCTCTTGGCCGTTGTGCTGCTCGTGGTGCGGCTCAACGACGCCGAGCCGGCCACACCGACGATGTAGGTGTCCTGATCCGCCGTGACCGAGGCCGTGTCTGCCGTGATGAACGCGTCGAGCGTGTCGCCGGCACTGTCGATGTGGGAGCCGAGGATATAGGCGTAGGTCTCGTCGAAATGGAAATTAAAGCTGAGCGAGCCGTTCCACGCCGTGCCGGGCGTGCTGAATGTGGAGTACTTCTTGCTGTCGGATTTGGCGAGGTTGATGTCCGAGATATCCGACGCGGACTGGTCCTTTCCGAACTTGGCGCGGTTGTCCGAGGTGCTGATGCCGGCGACGCCGATGGCGAAGGTGCCGCCGGTGTTCTTGGCCGCGACGGCCAAGTCGCCGACGTCGAGATCGATGGTCGCCAGATTGAGCGGGTCTGCGTTGCGGTCGCTGGAGCCGATATAGGCCGAGGTCGTGCGGTCGGTCCAATTGAAGGCGATGCCATTGTTGAACGCGTTGGTGCCGCCGGTGCCGAACACCAGACCGCCGCCGATCGAGAGCTGCATCAGGTTGGCCAGGGCGTCGACGGTCACGTCGCCGCCGCCGGAGACGGTCGCGCCGTCATCCTCGTCGACCTGGATCGCCGCGGTCGTGGTCGAGATGATGATCGGCACCGCGATGGAGCCCGAGAACACCCAGCCGGACGACTTGTTCTGCTGCGCGCCGCTGGTGGTGGAGGTGGAGTCCGTCTGGGCGCCGCCATGGCCCCAGATAATGTTCAGAAGGTCCTCGTCGGCATCGACCCTCAGTCGGCCCTGATTGCCGATGGCGATGACGGCCCCCGGCGCCACCAGGGCCTCCGTGGTGTTGATGATGACGTTGACCGCAGCCGATCCGCCAACGGCCTTTCCCGATGCCCGGGTGCCCGGCACCAGGACGTCTTCCTTCAGCACCTTGCCGGCGTCCTTGCGGGCGATCAGCTTGCCGAGCGGCGAGGTGGACAGGCCGAAATTGCCGACCGCGGCGACCGTGGTGAGACGGGCTTCGGTCCTGGCTTCCACGTTGACCGACTGGTCCGCCTCGGCGGTCGCGGCATTGCGCTGGTTGATCTGGGCACCGCTCCCGATCTTCGCCGTCGTGTTGTTCAGATAGACGCCGACGGCCAGGCCGCCGCTGAAGGTGACCTGGCCCTTCTCGCCCTTCGAATAGGCGTTGACCCAGTTGTTCAGGAGCAGCTTGGCGAACCCGAAGGTGCCGTCCATCCGGTCCCAGAAGACCTTCATGCCGTCCTTTTCCCAGGCATTCGTGTCCCACAGGCCGGTGATCACTTCCAGCGGCGGCGTCGGATAGGGAATGTCGGTCGTGGCCTTGACCGTAAGCGTCTTGTCGGCATCGACGAAGGCGTTTGAGCCGATCTCCGCGATGACGTCGTTCAGGCCGATGGCCACGCCGAGCGCAATGGAGACGGTCTTGTCGCCGCCTTTCGTGGAGGCGCCCTTGCGGTCGTTCGACGACTGCACGAAGTTCTGGTGAACGTATTCCAGGCTGGACGTAATCGCCACATTGGAGCCGCTCGAAAGGCTGGCGACCTTGCCGTCCCGCGTGGTCTCGCCGACCATGGCGGTGACGTCGTGATCCACGAAGTTGACCGCGATGCTCGAGGTCAGCGAGAAACTGTTGTTCTTGTTGAGCTGCTTGCCGACCTCGCTCTGGCGATCATAGTTCGTGGACAGGCCGGCCAGGGTCCCGCCGCCGCCCGCGAGCGCGGCCAGCGCGCCGGCATCGCCGGTGCTGGCGGCCTTGATGTAGTTGAGCGGCGAGAAGGACGAGCCGATCTTGACCTTGGCCTCGGTCTTGTTCTTCGTGGTCAGCTCCGCCACGACGCCGATGCCGTCGGTGAGGTCGTACCGGCTGAGGTGGTGGCTGTCGCCCTCGCCAAGACTGGTGAGATCCACCGGGCCGGACTCCGCGGTGTCGAGCTCCAGCTCCGACAGCCGGAAGGTGTTGTCGCTGAGCTTGACCACATAATAGACCGTTCCGACCTGGAGGCCGCCGATCGGGATGTCCTTGACTGTGACGGCGTTGCCGTAGGTGAAGGTGTGATCGCCACTGCCGGCATCGGCAAAAGTCAGCGCCGTTCCGTCATAGGCATCCTGTTCGCTCGCCGCCAGCTGGATCGTGTTCTCGTCGACGACGATGACGAAGAGGTCCCCGCCATTGGCCAGGGCCCCGATGGTGTCCCCGGTGCTCGTGTAGTTCACCGTCTGTCCGGTGAGCAGGCCGTGTTCGGCGATCGTGATTGTCGACTGGCCGGTCGAGACATCCGAGGACGCAAAGGTCGTCGTGAACTGGGACGAGATGTTCTCGGCGTCGCTGATGAAGTTGTGGGTCGACGTCGTGTCGGTCTCGTAAAGGGCGACCGACGCGGCCGTATCGATGCTGCCCACATCCGTGTCGATGGCGACCAGCCTGATCGTGTCGGCATCGATGACGTCGACCAGATACTTGGTTCCGTCGGTGAGGCCGTCGATGGAGGTGGGGGTCAGGTCTTCGCCGCTGGTGAAGTTCGGCGCGGTGCCGTCGGAGCCGACGTCGTAAAGAACCTCGTCGCCGTCCGCGTAGCCGTGATCGTGAATCTTGATCTGGTCGTTGGCCGCATCCACCTGGATGATCGTGACCGTTTCGGTCAACACACCGTCCGCCGTCGCGAAGGTGTGGTCGCCGAGGGGGAAGGTCGCGGCGTCCGTCAGATCGACGCGGTCGCTGAGCGTCGCGAAGCTGTGCAGCCCGCCCTCGTTCGAGAATTCGACGGAATAGGCGTTCGCCTCCTGGTTCGGATCGACCAGCGCCTCCCAGTCGGACGTCTGCAGGTCCGCCACCGAATTCGGCGTATCGTCGTTTTCGATGTAGGTCTCGACGTCCAGGGCGCCAACGAGCTTGATGGCGTTGTTGTCGACCCTGACGACGAAATAGCTTTCGTTCGCCGCCAGGCCCTTGATCTTGACCGACTCCGTGAGCGCGTCGTCGTTGCTGTCGGGGATCGACTCCGAATTGGTGAAATAGGTGATCAGCGTGCCGTTGGTGAGGCCGTGACTGAGGATCTGGATGGTGTTGTTGTCGGACCCGATCGAGGCCAGATTGACCGTCAGCGCATCGCTGGTGGTGTCGGCATGGGTGAAGGTGAAGGTGAGATCCCCCAGAGCGTCGCCCTGGCCGGCCACGACGACGGTGTTGCTCGCATCCGTGAGCTGGAAGTAGTTGTCGACGATGTCTGTGACGGTATAGGTCTCGCCGAGATTCAGGCCGGTAACGGCGCCGGAGGAAATCGCGCCCTGGCTGACCGTGACCGTGTCGCCGATGGCCACGTTGGCGCCCTGCAGGCCTTCGATGAAGATGTACTCGTCGAAGAAGAAGGTGTCGATCTGGAAGTTGGTCTGGTCCTCGATCTCCTTGAACCCGATCTGATTGGGATCCTCGACGTCGACGACGTAGGATTTCGTGGGGTCGAGGCCGCCGATGGCGCCGTCGCCGACAAAGGAATACTCGACCTGCTCGCCGCCGATGAAGCTGTGGTCGGGCACGAAGAGCAGATCGTTGTCTGCGTCGACACCGTCGACGGTGACGGTCTTGGTGTCCGCCTCCTGGATGGTGATGTCGACGGTGGTGCCATTGGCGTCCTGGTCGTTGAGATAGACGACCTCGTCGCCCGTCTCGAAGCCGTGGTTGTCGATCGTGAAGACATCGGTCGCGGAGTCGACATCGCTCGATGGATTGAAGGCCTTGGCATTGTCGATGAAGCTCAGCACGTGAAGCGAGGACTGCGACGCGTCGCTCAAATCCACCAGGAAGGCCGGGTCGGTCGCGATACTGGTCCACTGGGCGGCCGTCAGCTCGGTGACGTCGTCCGTCCCAAACCGCGCCTCGAGCGTGGCGTCGTCGATGGCCAGCAGCTTGATCGTGTTCGCATCGCCCGTGTCGACGACGTAGAAGCGGGCCTCGTTGGTCAGACCTCCGACCTCGACATTGAGATTGGTCGCATCGGCAAGGCTTGACGTGTCCGAGACCCTCTCGGTCAGGGCGGAATAGAGGACTTCCGTGCGCTCCGCCAGCCCGTGCTGAAAGAGCCCGATCCTCTCGTTGTTGGCATCCACCGTGGCGAGATCGTTGACGACGCTGGAGCTGTTGTCGACGGCGGTGAGGACATGGGTGCCAAGCGCCCCGTTCTGCGCTACGGCCACCCTGTTCGTACCGGCGATCGAAACCGTGAAGCCGGTGGCTGCCGGGACAGCGTTCGTCAGGACGACCGCGGTCAAGGCCTGCCAGTCGGCATCGGAGATATCGGCGACCCCGGCGAGCGCGTTGGCGTCCAAGAGCGCCTCGACATCGGCCACCTCGATCAGCTCGAAGGTGCTCGGACCGGTGACGCGCACCTGGTAGAGCTCATAGGCGACGTTGTCGATGACGAGCTGGCCGGACGCCCCGCTCGTCCCGTTCGCCCGCACCGCCACGGTGTCCCGATCGTCGAGGCCATGCCCGGCGATGGTGAGCACGCTGGTGTCGGCATCGGCCGGCGTCAGGTCGTGATCGGTGACC
>JAKSBI010000649.1 GCA_022361215.1 Hyphomicrobiales bacterium
ATCGAGACCAACCCCTTCGAGGTGGGGCTCGACTGGCAGGTGGACTTCTCCAAGGGCCACTTCGTCGGCAAGGAAGCCCTCAAGCGCATCCAGGAGGACGGCGTCGGCGAGAAGCTCGTCGGCCTGAAGATGGGTGGCCGGCCGATCACCTGGTACAATGAGGACTTCTATCTGGTCCATGCGGAGGGCACGGCGCACGGCTATGTCTCAAGCGCGTTCTGGTCGCCGACCTTCGACACCAACATCGCGCTGGCGATGATGCCGATCGACTACACCGAGATCGGCACGAAGCTTCAAGTGGCCCTGCCGAAGGACGGGCTGGTCGACGCCGAGGTCGTCCCAGTGCCCTTCAAGGACCCCGAGAAGCTGATGCCGCTCGGACAGGACGCGTCCTGAGCTTTCCGGGCGAGGCGCTCCGGCTCAGGGCCTGAGCGTTTCGCCCGCCCGCGGCTCTTGCCGCGGCAGGCCGAAGGCGCGGCCCGATTCGGCAAGCAGGCACCAGAGGTAATCGGCCATCGAGCTCTGCACGATGAGTTCGAACGCCGGTCCGCCATCTGGCCCGTCGTCGCGGGACTGATAGAGCGTGGCGGCGATCCTGCCGAAGCGCGAGCCGGCGACGTCGCCGGCCCGAAACTCACGCTGGTGCAGGTCGATCGTAGTGAGCTTCATCAGCATTTCCCGTGCCCGATGGCCGGAGAGCTCGATGACCGTGGCGCCGTCGGTCGCGTCGACGAGCTGGTGATGTATGTCCGACAGCGCCGGCGCCAGGGCTTTGAGCAATGCAGTCTCGCCGCCCGCATCGGTCATCAGCATCCATTCGTTCGGTCCCAGCCACAGCGACGTGACGGTCTGCGACCGGCTCGACGTGTTCGGCTGCATTGGAAGCGCGACGCCGATCGCCTGCGATACCTGGGCCGACAACGCTTCGTCGTCGCCACGCAGGATCGCCTTCCCGAGCAGCGGCTTCTCCATGAGACGCGCGGCGCCGTCGGCCGCCTCGATCGGGGAGCGATGCGCGAGCGGGGAGCGGCGCCGGTCGTCAGCCATGGCCGTCTCCTTCCAGCATCGCCAGGAAATCGGTCTCGGTCACCGTCGCGGGGACAGGCGGCGCGCCGCCACGCGTCACATAGAGTGTCTCTCCGATCCGCTCGCCGCCGGAGGCGACCAGCGCCAGGGCGATGGAGCGGTCGAGATTGGGGCTGAGATAGCTCGAGGTGACGTGGCCGAGCATCGGCACGGGCGGTGCCGGCTCGTGGGCCGTGGCGATG
>JAKSBI010000443.1 GCA_022361215.1 Hyphomicrobiales bacterium
AGCGCCGCCAGCAGACCGAGGATGCCGGCCGTGCAGACGGCGCCGGCCACGATGGTCCATTTGCGCGTGTCGACCAGGGTCTCGAGCCGGCCGTAAACCATGACGCCCGCCAGCATGGCCACGTTGAGGGCCAGCAGCACGTTGCCGCGCGCGGCCCCCTCGAGCCCGTGCACGTCCTGCAGGTAAGGCCCGCCCCAGAGCGCCGAGACCGCCATCACGCTGCCGTAGCAGACGAACTGGATGGCGCCCACATGCCAGAGCTGGCGGTTGGCCAGCACCTCTAGCATGCCGCGGCCGATCTGGGCCAGGCTCTCGGGCGGGGCCGCCTCGGTGGCGTGGCCCGGCGGCGCGTCGCGCACGAAGACGAAGAGCAGGATGGCGCAGACGAAGGTGAGCCCGGCAATGACCAGGAAGGCGCCGCGCCAGCCGACGGCATCGGAGACAAGGGAGAGCGGCGTCGTCGCCATGAGCTGGCCGACGCCGCCGATGGTGAAGAGCAGAGAGGTCAGCGCCGCGAAACGTCCCGGCGGATACCAGCGCCCGATGGCGATGAACGCCCCCATCAGCCCCGCCGCGCAGCCGGCGCCGATCAGGGCCCGCCCGAGGGTGAGCGCGCCGCCGCCCGTCGCCAGCGCGAACAGCGCCGCGCCCACGACCGCCACCAGCAGGCAGCCGGACATGGTGCGGCGCGGCCCGAAGCGGTCGAGCGCCACGCCCACCGGGATCTGGCACACGGCGAAGGCCAGAAAGAAGATGCCGGTGACGGCGCCCATGGCCTCGGGCGACAGACTCAGATCGCGCATCAGCTCCGGCGCGATGACGGCGTTGGACACCCTGAAGAACTGGCTGACCACATAGCCGAGGCAAAGCACGGCGAACATGCGCACCGCCACCGCGGCACGGCCTCCGCCCATCGTCTCGGCCGGTTTCTCCATGTCCCTGAGCGCCCGAATATGCTCCCGGCCGCGATGATATCTGGTTTCCGTCGCTCAGGGCATGTCTCTACGCCGCGCGGCACCTCACAATGGGAGCACAATAGGGGTCAGACCGTCCGCAGACGCGAAAGCGTGAGGGCGTTTTGCCGGCGATGAGGAGCCGCGCGCTCGGCTCTAGAGCCTGTCGCGATCATTCTGATGCGCGCCATCGCTCTCGCTCTTTGGTGAAGCATGTCTTTTGTCCCGGAACCGGTATCCAGTTTCGGGAGACATGCTCTAGCCGTTCCACTCGCTCAGGATCTCCGAGACTTCGGGCCGAGCGCGGACTTTCGCCGGGCCGGCGGGGGTGCCGATGCAGATGAAGCCGATCAGAGTCTCGGCCTCGTCGAGGCGGAGGGCGCGGCGCAGGCCGGTGTCGCGGGTCTTGGCGCCGCTCACGATCATGGCGCCGTAGCCGAGCGCCGCGGCCGCCAGAAGGACGTTCTGGATGGCGGCGCCGGCGGAGACGTACTGCTCGTGGACCGGCACCCGCGGATGGCCCTCTTCGAGCCGCGCCACGACCGCGAGCATGGCGGGCGCGCGCAGGGCGCGCTCGCGCTCCCGGTCGAGCTCGCTCGGATGCGCCTGCGGCGCGCGGCGGCGCTTGGCGTCCGCGAAGAGGTCGGCAAGGGCGCCGCGGGCGTCGTCGGCGATCCGGAGGAAGCGCCAGGGCCTGAGCCCGCAATGATCCGGCGCGGCGGCGGCCGCGGCGACCATCAGCTCGATCTCGGCCCGGCCGGGACCGGGCGCGTGCAGCCGCTTGGGCGATACCGAGCGCCGCCCGAGGATCGCCCGCAGCACGCCGTCGTCGCGGCCCGCGGGGCGCTCGGAGGCGCGGGTGTGGAGCGTTTCGGAAAGGTCTTGCAGACGCATCGCGGTCCCCGTTCCCAGGCTTTAGCCCTTGTAACGATAGGCCGGCGGCAATGTCCGCGGCTTGACCTCCGTCAACCCGTGCCGGCGATTGACGATCGGCCGGCAACGTGCGACTCGACCCGGAAGCGACGCCCACCCAGCAATGGTCCAGAGGGCCAAGGCGCCGCGCATGGGGAGGAATACGAGGACATCATGAGTGCAACGACATCGAAGCGCGGCGCCGATCTGGCGGCCGAAGCGCTGGCGGAAGCGGGCGTCCGGACGGTCTTCTCGCTCTCCGGCAACCAGATCATGCCGATCTACGACGCGCTCCTGGAGACGGAGATCCGCCTGGTGCATGTGCGCCACGAGGCGGCGGCGGTGTTCATGGCCGAGGCCCACGCGCAAGTCACCGGCGGTGTCGGCGTGGCGCTGCTGACCGCCGGGCCCGGCTTCGCCAACGGCCTCTCGGCCATGTATTCGGCGCGCACCTCGGAGACCCCGGTGCTGATCCTGACCGGCGACGCGCCCTTGAGCCAGGCCGGCCGCGGCGCTTTCCAGGAGATGGCGCAGACCCAGGCCGCCGGGCCGATGACCAAGGCGTCGCTCATGGCCGGCACGGCCGAGGGCGTCTTCGACGATGTCGCGGGCGCCATCGCCCTGGCCACCTCCGGGCGCCCGGGGCCGGTGCATCTGGCGATCCCCTTCGACCTGGTGAACGCCGCGGTCGACGGCAGCGGACGCAACGGGGCGGCCGCGCCCTCGGCGCCGGCCGCCGCAAGCGACGAGCAGTGCGCCGGCCTTCTGGACGCCCTGTCCGAAGCCGAGCGGCCGCTGATCCTGACCGGTCCGATCCTGTGCCGGGCCCAGGCGGCGGCGGACATGCAGAGCCTGAGGGAGGCGACCGGCCTGCCCGTGATCACCATGGAGAGCCCGCGCGGCCTGCGCGACCCCCGGCTCGGCGCCGCGGCGGAGGTGCTGCGCGAGGCGGATCTGATCCTGGCGCTCGGCAAGCCGTTCGATTTCCTGGTCGGCTTCGGCAATGCGCCGGCGATCTCGGAGGCTTGCGGGTTCCTGCAGGTCGACGCCGACGCGGACGTGCTCGACCGCGACAAGGCGGCCCATGGGACGCGCATGCGCCTGAGCCTGCACGCGGAGCCGCGCGCCACCGCGCAGGCGCTCACCGCGCTCGCCGCGGCCCGCACGCCCGCGAACGGCCAGTGGCGCCAGGACGTGGAGGCCGCCGTGGCCTACCGCCCGCCGGAGTGGGATACGGTCGGCAGCGGCAACGGGGCGCTGCATCCGGTTCAGCTCGCGCGCGGCGTCGGGCAGGTGCTCGACCACGCGCCCGAGGCGGTGCTGATCATCGACGGCGGCGAGATCGGCCAGTGGTGCCAGGCCTGCCTGGATCGGCCCGGCCGCATCATCAACGGCCCCTCGGGCGCCATCGGTGGCAGCATTCCCTACGCCATCGGCGCCAAGGCGGAGCGGCCCGACGCGCCGGTGATCGCCATGATGGGCGACGGCACGGCGGGCTTCCATTTCATGGAGCTCGAGACGGCGCTCAGGGCCGACCTGCCCTTCGTCGCCGTCGTCGGCAACGATGCGCGCTGGAACGCGGAGCACCAGATCCAGCTGCACGACTACGGGCCCAACCGCACCCATGCCTGCGAGCTCTCCCCGGCGCGCTACGACCGGGTGGCCGTCGGCCTAGGCTGTCATGGCGAGAACGTCACGTCCGAAGACGAGCTGGTCCCGGCGCTGGAGCGCGCCATCGCCAGCGGCAAGCCCGCCTGCGTCAACGTCGCCATCGAGGGGCTGGCCGCGCCGGCCGTGACGCGGTCCTGAGCCGCGCTCATTCACCGACGAGGTGCCCATGAAAATCTTCGTCACAGGGGCGTCGGGCTATATCGGCGGCTCCGTCGCCGCCGCTTTGATGGGCGCGGGACACGAGGTGCTGGGCCTGGTGCGCAGCGACGCGCGCGCGGATCAGGTGCGCGCCCTCGGGATCGAGCCGGTGCCCGGCAGCCTGGCGGACGCGGCCGTGCTGGCCGAGGCGGCAGGCCGGGCCGACGCGGTCGTCAACGCCGCCAATGCCGAGGACCGGGGCGCCGCGGAGGCCCTGCTGAAGGCGCTGGCCGGCACCGGCAAGCCCTTCATTCAGACCAGCGGGTCCAGCATCGTCGCGGATCTCTCCGAGGGCCGGGCCGGCGACGCCGTCTACGACGAGGAGACGCCGGTCGACCCGCTGCCCGGCCGCGCCGAGCGCGTGGCCATCAACCACATGGTGCGCGACGCAGCCGGAACCGGCGTGCGCACGGCGGTGATCTGCCCCACCTTGATCTACGGCAAGGGCAGCGGGCTCAACCCGGACAGCATTCAGGTGCCCTGGCTCGTGGCGCTGGCCAAGAAGCGCGGCGGTGCCTGCCATATCGGCCCCGGCGAGAACGTCTGGTCGAACGTGCACATCGACGATCTGGTGGATCTCTATCTGCTGGCGCTGGAGACGGCGCCGGCGGGCGCCTTCTACTACGCGGAGAACGGCGAGACCGCGATGCGCGAGGTCTGCGAGGCCATCAACGCCGTGCTCGGCTTCGGCCCGGCGACGACACCGATAAGCATCGAGGAGGCCACGGCGGAGTGGGGCGAGGGCGCGGCCAACTACACCATGGGCTCGAACAGCCGGGTCCGGGCGGTGCGGGCGCGCCGGGAGCTCGGCTGGACGCCGCACCGGCCCTCGCTGCTGGACACCATCCGGGCGGAGGGCGCCGGTTAGGGCAGGTCCGAACGGATCGAGGCACCCGCACTCTCACACCCCTCCCTCTGTCCTGGTGGGGCGGG
>JAKSBI010000400.1 GCA_022361215.1 Hyphomicrobiales bacterium
ATGCCCGACGATGCGCTGTTCGACCGGTTCGCGGTTCAGGGCGAGCATCGCCACGCCATCATGTGCCTGCTCCCGGACGAGCCGGTCCATCTCCTCGGGCGCTCCTGGGGGTGGCACATCCAGCGGGCCCTGATCCTAGACAGTCTCGATGCGGGCAGTGCCCAGGTGACGTTCGAGTGGCGCACGCCACGACCGATGAACACCCGGCTCGGCCCGGAGGACGGCGTCACCACCAACGGCGGCGTTGCCTACGTGATGACCGGCAACCGTTATGCCGATCATTGGATCGCAAACCGCTCCATCATCCAGAACGACTGGGAGCCCGGCGACGGAAAGTCCGGGTTCCGGCTGCTTGCCGCAACCGACGACGACCTCGACGACTTCCACGATTGCTATCTGGCCTTCGCGTGGCCGGCCCAGGGATGACACGGTGAGCGAACAGGACTGGCATCGCGTCGCGGGCCCGGACGAGCTGCAGCCGGGCGCCGTGCGCATGGCCAAGGCCGGGCCCTGCCTGATCGCCCTGATCCGGACGGAGGACGGCTACAGCGCCCTCGACAACGCTTGCCCCCATATGGGCGGACCGCTCGGCCAAGGCATGATCGAGGATGGCCGGCTCGTCTGCCCGTGGCACGGACGGGCCTACGATCCCCAGACGGGCGCGTGCGACGGCTATGCCGAAGGCGCGACCGTGTTCGAGACCGAGCAGCGGGATGACGGTGTCTATGTCGCCGTGCCGGCCGGGACCGCTTGATACTATTGCAGAAACTCCGGATTAGCATGCACATGAACGCATAGCCCATGCATTCAATGCATGTCTTGCACACCCACATCGGAGCGGCCGTGTGATACCCTGCCGGCGGTCAATCACTTGCCAAGTCCGGAGTGGAACCATGCTTCAGGACGCCTCCATCGAGCCCCCCTCGGCGGTCGCCGCATGTGACGAGGATCTGCGACAGGCCGTGGTCGACATGGTCGCCGACTACTCGATCGAGTGCACGCCGGCGGCCTCGAAGAAACTGGGCGAGCTCATCGACTCGGTTCCATCCGGCACGTCGGTCTACATCACGTTTCTACCGGGCACGGACTACAAGGAGACGGTGTCGGTGGCAAAGCGGCTGAGAGAGGCAGGGCTGGAGCCGGTGCCCCATGTCTCCGCCCGCAGCCTGTCCGACGAAGCCGCTCTGGAAGACTATCTGAAGCGCGCCACGGGCGAGGCCGACGTCCGCCACGTGCTGGCAATTGCGGGCGCGCCCGCGGCTCCGATCGGCGATTACTCGGACACCCTGCAGATCCTCGACACCGGCCTCTTCGAGAAATACGGCATCCGGAAGATTGGCGTCGCCGGCCATCCGGAGAGTTGCCCCGACTGCTCCGACCACGTCTTGATGGATGCGCTGCGCTGGAAGCAGGCCTATGCGGACCGGAGCGACGCGGACCTGCACATCGTTACCCAGTTCTGTTTCGAGGCCGATCCCTTGGTGGCCTACGAAGCGCTCCTGCGCCGGGAAGGCATCACCATGCCGATCCATGTCGGCCTTCCGGGCGTCGCCACGATCAAGACCTTGCTGCATTTCGCGATGACCTGCGGCGTCGGCAACTCCATCCAGTTCATCAGACGGCAGGCGCAGAACGTCACCAGGCTTCTGAAACCGCAGGCGCCGGACAAGCTCGTGATCGACCTTGCCCGTCACGTCGCCGCGGCGCCTCAGTCGGCCATCGAGCGGCTGCATTTCTTCCCCCTCGGCGGATTTCTCAAGTCGGCGACCTGGGCCAATGCGGTTGCCGCCGGACGCTTCAAGTTCAATGCCGACGGCAGAGGCATGATCGTCGAGGCAGGTTAGGCCACGCTGGCGGCACACCCCTTTCCAACCCGCCTCAACGTTCGTAGAGTTCGCCGAACCAAAAGACTGGACGTGCTGCCGGGGAGGGCAAAGCGGGCAGGCATGAGCGAAGACCAGAAGAGATCAGACCGGCATCGGGACGGTCTCGCCCGCCGGGACTTTCTGCGCATCGGTGGCATGGCGGGACTGGCGGCGGGGACGGCGCTGCCGAAGCGGCTGGCCCCGACCGAGGCCGCGGCCGCGGAAGCCCCGCGCTACCCTGTCGTCGACGTCGCGCCGCTGACCAAGCTCGAGCCCGGCACCACCGTCGACTTCAGCTATCCGGACTCGGATTCGCCGTCTCTCCTGGTCCGCCTCGACGGCCCCGCGGACGGCGGCATCGGCCCCAATGAGAGCGTGGTCGCGTTCTCGCTGCTCTGCACCCACAAGGGCTGCCCGCTGAACTTCAAGTCAGAGCGAAACATGCTGATCTGTCCGTGCCACTGGTCGAGCTTCGATCCGGCCAAGGCCGGCCGCCTCGTGATCGGGCAGGCCAGCGATCCGTTGCCGCAGATCACCCTGCGCATCACCGACGGCATCGTGCAGGCCGTCGGGGTTTCCGGTCTCATCTACGGCCGCCACACCAATATCATCTGACGGGCGAGCGCCATGACCCGCGTGCCCCTTCCCCCGACCGACGCCAAGACCTACACGACGGTCTGCCAGTTCTGCATCGTGGGTTGCGGCTACAAGGTCTTCAAGTGGCCCGAAGGCCGCGACGGCGGGCCGAAGCCGGGCGAAAACGCGCTCGGCATCGACTTCCGCGAACAGCAGCCATCGCTCGGCACCTGGATCGCGCCCTCCATGCACACCGTGATCACCGAGCAGGACGGCAAGCGCTACAGCGTTGCGATCATCCCCGATGACGCGTGCCGGGTGAACGGCGGCCAGGCCTCGGTTCGGGGCGGCGGTCTCGCGGCGGCGCTCTATGCGCCGGATCAGCCGACCAAAGCGCGGCTCACGACACCGCTGGTTCAGGAGGGCAGCGACCACGCGGCGCTCGCCTGGGACGACGCGGTCGAGCTCGGGGCCGGGGTCATCAAGGCCGTCATGGACCGCTGGGGCGCCGATTCCGTCGGCATGAAGTTCTTCGACCATGGCGGCGGTGGCGGCGGCTTCGAGAACAACTGGGCCATCGGACGGTTCTTCTTCTCGGGCATCGGCACACGGACCGCCTCGATCCACAACCGGCCGGCCTACAATAGCGAGGTGCACGCCGCCGGCGACGCGGGCATCGCGCCCCTGACCAACGCCTATCTCGACGCTCAGCTCTCCGACACCATCGTCATCGTCGGCGCCAACCCCTACGAGACCCAGACGAACTACTTTCTCAATCACATGGTGAAGAACCTGAGCGGCGAGTCCGAGCCGCTCAAGACGTCGGCCTATCCGAACGAGGCGTCCGAGCGCGGCCGCATGATCGTCGTCGACCCGCGCCGGACCATGACGGTCGCAGCCGCGGAGTCCGCCGGCGGCGCCGACAACGTACTGCACCTCCAGATCGAGCCGGGCTCCGACATCTGGCTCCTCAATGCCATTGCGCGCGTGATCCGCGACGCGCGCTGGCACGACGTCGCCTTCATCCGCGACCGCACCGAGACGCAGACCTTCGAGGCCTATCAGCGCTCCACGCTGATGACGGACCGGCCGCGCGAGGCCGTGATCGTCGAGGCGGCAGAGCGCACCGGGCTGACCCCGGACCAGATCGAGATGGCGGCGGCGTGGATCGCCCGGCCGAAATCGGACGGCGCACGGCGCCGGACGCTCTTCCACTACGAGAAGGGTCTTATCTGGGGCCTCAAGAACTACGAGAACATCGCCGCCATCGTCGACCTGGCCCTGCTGACCGGCAATGTGGGCAAGCCGGGCACTGGCGTCAGCCGGCTCGGAGGCCATCAGGAGGCCTATGTGCGGCCGGCCTATCCCGGCGGCCGCCCGGCGCTGAATGTAGACGAGGCCGTGCGGCGCGGCGAGACCAAGGTCTATTGGGTCGGCGGCTGCAATCCGCTGCTCACCACGCTCCGGGCCGAGGCCATCGAAGAGACCTTCAAGACGCGCGGCGCGCCGGTGACCAAGGCGCTGGCGGCGACCAAGGGCAAGCCGGTCGGCGAGCGGGTCGCCGCGGTCGTGGAGGCGCTGAAACAGGGCGGCATCTTCCTGCTCGTCCAGGACATCTACATGACCCGCTCGGCCGACTATGCCCACCTGGTGCTGCCGGCAGCGGGCTGGGGCGAGATGAACCTGACCTCCATCAACGGGGAACGGCGGCTGAGGCTCTACGAGCGCTTCATGGACCCGCCGGGGGAGTCAAAGCCCGACTGGGCCATCATCGCGGCGTTCGCCCGCAAGCTGCACGCCCTCTACAGCGCGGACAACAATCCGCAGATGGCCAACCGGTTTCTCGACTATGACTGGAGGACGGACGAGGATGTGTTCGTCCACGCGCGTTACCAGTTCAAGGGCGGCGCCGGCGACCCGATGGAGGGCTATGCGGGCGTGACCTACGATCTACTGCGCCAGCTCGGCACGAACGGCATCCAGACCCCGACGCGGCTGGTCAACGGCGTCGCCGTCGGCACCGTGCGGCTCTACGAGGATGGCACGTTCTCGACCAAGTCGGGCAAGGCCAAGTTCATTCCGGCGCCCCCGCCCTGGCCCGGCTATGCGGCCAAGGTGGAGGCTCAGCGGGAGCGCTACCGGTTCTGGGTGAACAACGGCCGGTCCAACCATATCTGGCAGACCCTCTATCACCATCGCCACCTGCCCTTCTTTCAGGAGCGCGTGCCAATCCCCTATCTGGAGATGCACCCGGCGGATGCCGCCGAGCTCGGCATCGCGGCCGGGGATGTCGTCGAGCTGTCGAACGACATGGGCAGCGTCCAGGCCATGGCCTATCCGACCGACGCCGTGAAACGGGACCAGACCTTCCTGATCTTCGGCCACCCGCGTGGCGCGGCCGGCGACTTGGTCTCGGATCACGTCGATCCGGACACGACCATTCCCTATTACAAGGGCGTCTGGGCCGATGTTCGCCGGATCGGCCCCATGCCCGAACTCACAAAAACCGCCTCGTTTCTGCCGCAGAACATCGCCGAATGAAGCCCCGCGCCATCATCAGTGCCCTCCTGTTGGGATTGGCCATTGCGGCGCTCGACGCCGCGCCGGCGAAAGCGCAGAACCCGTTCCGAAGCGGCGCCGATCTCAGAGGCAAGGACCTTTCGGGCCGCAACCTCGATGGCGCGTCCCTGGCCGGGGCCAATCTGACCGGCGCCAACCTGTCCGGCACGAGCTTCAAGGGCACCGACCTGCGCGAAGCCTATCTGCGCGATGTCACGGCCATCGGCGCCGATTTTTCGGGCGCCAACCTCGGCAACGCCGATCTGACACGTGCGGATCTCAGGAAGGCGCGGCTCGACGGCGCATCGTTTCTGCGCGCCGACCTGACCTTCGCCAGGCTCGAGAAGGCGAGCGCCGTGAAGGCGTGGTTCGGGGGCGCCAAACTGACCAAGGCGCGGCTCCGGGGCGCGGACCTCACCGGCGCGCTGCTCGCGGGCGCGGACCTGAGCCAGGCCGATCTGCGCGACGCCAAGCTTGGCGAGGCCGATCTGGGTGCGTCGGCGGCAGGGCATCAAGGGCCGAAGCCTGCCAGGCTCAGAGGCACCGATCTCTCGAATGCGGACCTCTCCAAGGCAAACCTGACCAGTGCCGACCTGACCGAGGCCATCCTCGAAAAGGCCAAGCTGGTGCGGGCCCGGCTCGATCATGCGAACCTCTCCTGGTCCCGCGCCGCCGGCGCGGACTTCTCGCGCGCCTCCCTCGGCTGGGCCCGGCTCTATGCGGCCGACCTCAAGGGCGCGCTGTTCCAGGAGGCCAATCTGGGCCTCGCGCAACTCACCGGGTCGGACCTGGCCGGCGCCGACTTCACGGGCGCAATCCTGTCCGAGGCCGATCTATCGCAGACCCGGCTGGCGGGCGCCAAGGTCAAGGATGCCGACACGGATGACCTCCTGCTCGGCGCCGCCCGGGACATTCCGGCTGATCTGAAACGGCCCAACTAAGCAACGCACCAAGCCAAGACGTTCGGGGGCGACGACACCATGGCCAAGGACACCAAGGACGAGACACGGAAGGGGTCGGACTTCCCGCGCTTCTGGCCCGCCTGCGCGGGGGAGTTCATAGGCACCTTCATTCTCGTTTTCTTCGGCGTCGGCGCCGTCAACGCCGCGGTCGTCACCGGCGCGCAGACCGGCCTCTGGCAGGTGGCCGTGGTCTGGGCCATCGGCGTCAGCCTCGGCATCTACTCGGCAGCCGCGCTCTCGGGCGCACACATCAACCCGGCCATCACGCTTGTGGCCGCCGTCTACGACCGCTTTCCGCTGCGGCTGGTGGTGCCCTATTGGGTCGCCCAGGTCGCCGGCGCGGCGGTGGCTTCGCTGGTTCTCTACGCCATGTTCGCCGAGGCCATTATCGAGCTCGAGCGCCAGCGCGGCGTGCTGCGCGGCGGACCGGGCAGCGAGATCTCGGCCATGGTCTTCGGGGAGTACTTCCCCAACCCGGCCGTCTACGGCACCGCCGAGGACGCTTGGCGGGTCGTCAGCCTGAGGAGCGCGTTCATCGCCGAGGTTATCGGCACGGCCATGCTGGCCTTCATCGTCGGCGCCGTGACCAGCGACAAGAACATGGCGCGCCCGCCGGCGGGCTTCGTGGCCGTGGTCATCGGCATCGGCGTCGCGGCGATCATTTCCGTCGTGGCGCCGTTGACCCAGGCCGCCCTCAACCCGGCGCGCGACTTCGGTCCGCGGCTGGTGAGCTACTTCCTCGGCTGGGGCGAGATCGCGATTCCAGGCCCGCGCGGCGGCTGGTTCGTCGTGTATATTGCAGGGCCGCTCATAGGCGGCCTGATCGGCGGCGGCATCCAGCGCCTGCTGCACCGGCTCAACGTGCCGCCGATGGGTGCGCCACCGGAGACATCAAAAGACTAGGACCATGAGCAGCGCCACGCCCGTCACCATACTGACCGGCTTCCTCGGTTCGGGGAAAACCACGCTGCTCAATCATCTTCTGGCGCAGCCGGGCATGGCGGAGACCGCGGTCCTGATCAACGAGTTCGGCGAGGTGGCGATCGATCACCTGCTCGTGGAGGAGGTGCAGGAAGGCGTCACGCTGCTCGCCTCGGGCTGCATCTGCTGCACGGTGCAGGGCGAGCTGGTGGACGCGTTGCGCGAGCTCTATCTGGACCGGGTCCAAGGCGACATTCCACACTTCACGCGCCTGATGATCGAGACCACGGGCCTGGCCGACCCGGCCCCGATCATCGCGGCGCTGGGTCGCGATCCCATGTTCAAGAGCTGGTACCGGCTCGAAGGCATCGTCACCACGGTGGATACGGTACTGGGCGACACGCAGCTCGACGAGAACGAAGAGGCCGTCAAGCAGGCAGCGGTCGCCGATCGGATCGTCCTGACCAAATGCGACCTGGCGGAGGGCGCGCAGATCGCCGCGCTCATGGCACGGCTCGGCCGGCTCAATCCGGGCGCCGACATGATCGAGGTCCGGCACGGCGCGGTCGAGCCCGACGCCCTGCTCCGCACCGGCGCCTACGATCCCGAGACGAAGACCGCCGATGTCGGCCGCTGGATCAACGAGGCGGCCTATGAAGCGCGGTCCGATCATCACGACCACGATCATCGTCATGCAGACGGCGCGCACGCCCACAGCCGCCATGACGACCGCATCGGCTCCTTCGTGCTGACCTTCGAGCAGCCGGTCGACTGGCAGGCGTTCTCGAAGGCATTGAACGCGCTCATCAAGGAACACGGCGCCGAGCTGCTGCGGGTCAAGGGCATCGTCAATGCCTCCGACAGCCAGCGTCCCCTGGCCATCCATGCCGTTCAGCACACCCAGCACCCGCCGAGCTATCTGAACGCCTGGCCCGATGAAGACCGGCGATCCCGCATCGTCTTCATCACGCGAGACCTCGACCGCGCCACCGTCGAGAAGGCCTTCGCACATTGGGCCGACCCCTCCGACGGCGTCGCTGCGGAGGGGGCAGCGAAAGCATGACCGACTTCAAGCGCATCAAGGCGCTCGCCTTCGACTACTACGGCACCATCGCCGACAAGCGGGCGCTCGCCGGGCTCATCGACGAGAGCTTTCCCGGCCAAGGCCAAGCCGTCGCCAAGCTCTGGTTCGCCACGCTGCAACGCTATGCCTTTCAGAACGGCATGATGGAGCGCTACATCCCGTGGGATGAGCTGACCAAGGCGGCCTTCAAGTTCGCTGCCGCCGATCTGGGCCTCGACGTCTCCGATGGGTTGCGCGACGAGCTGATCGCCGCCGACGTCTCCCTGCCGACGTTCCCGGAGAGCGCTCGCGCGCTCGAACGCCTCGCGGCCCGGTTCAAGCTCTATGTGCTCTCCATGGGCGAGCCTGGGATGATCGCCGCCTCCCAGAAGACCGCCGGCATCGACGGCTGCTTCGCGGATATCATCACGACCCAGGACCGGCAGGTCTACAAGCCGGGCCGTCCCGCCTACGAGCTCGGCGTGGAGCGCATCGGCCTGCCCGCAGACGAAATCGCCTTCGTCTCCGGCAACTCTTTCGACGTTATCGGCTCGAAGAGCTTCGGCTTCCCGACGATCTGGGTGCGGCGCTACGGCCAGCCTCTCGACGATTTCGGCCTGGAGCCGGACTTGATCGTGGCCGACCTCGAGGACATGGCCGACGCGCTCGAAGCCTGAGTCGCCGCTTGGCGGATGCGCCTGCGATCCGCGCCCCTATCCGCTTGCCTTTCTGCGCGACAATCCCCATATCAGTAACATTCGTCACACAAATTCACTGTATGACACGATTGCCGAGCGCAGTTGGCGGCGTCGTGTCATTGTTCGCGTTTCTCTGACCAAACCGAAGGGACGGCAGCGGCTGGTGGCCGATAGCCACCGCAGGCAGCTCCTGAACACGAAAGCCTCGTGCGGTGGCAATGCCACGCCTTGGGACCCGGTCGGAAAATCCAACGCGTTTGCAACACCGGAGGGGGCGACCACGAAGACTGGCGCCTAGAATCCCATCAAAACCACTACCAAGAAGCGTGCGAACGGCAATCGAAGAGGCATCGCATCATCGCAGCGCCGCCGGAAGACGAAGGCCCCGAGCCCTAAACGGGGACGCCCGAACACGGGCGCCAATGCGCGCCAGCGTTTCGAGCACTTCATGTCGCTCGCGCGGGAAGCGGAAATGTCAGGCGATGCGGTCGCTTCGGAGAACTACTACCAGCACGCCGAGCACTACCACCGGGTCATGGCGGAGAAGGGCGCCTCCTAAAGCATATCTCCCGAAAGTGGATACCGGTTTCGGGACAAAAGACATGCTCTAGTCGAAGACGATGACGCCGCGGGCGACCCCGCCGGACATCAACAGATCGAAGCCCTCGTTGATCTGATCGAAGCTGTAGGTCCGGCTGATCAGGTCGTCGAGGTTGATGCGCTTGTCCATGTCGAGATCGGCCAGCACGCCGAAATCGATGCCGGGGCGGATCGAGCCGTAGTAAGTGCCACTCAGCGTCTTCTCGCCATAGACCATGTCCGAGGGCGCGATGGGCGCCCTGGCGGAGAAGGCCGGAATGCCGACAATGACCGCGTGCCCGCCGGGCGCCACGGCCTCGAAGGCCTGAACGGTCGTGGCCTCGCCGCCGATTGCATCGAAGGCGTAGTCCGCGCCGAGGCCGTCTGTCAGATCGCGCACGCGCTCGACCACGTTCTCCGACTTGGCGTTGATGGTGTGGGTGGCGCCGAAGGCCTTGGCATAGTCGAGCTTGTTGTCGAGCAGGTCCGCGGCGATGATGGTGCGCGCGCCGGCGAGCTTGGCCCCCTGCACCACGTTGAGCCCGACACCGCCACAGCCGATGACGAGCACGCTCGATCCGGCCTCGACCTCCGCGTGGCGGATCACGGCGCCGACGCCGGTGGCGACGCAGCAACCGATGATGGCGGCATGGGTCCACGGCAAATCCGTGCGGGCTGGGACCACCTGCTCGGCGGGGCAGACGACATACTCCGAGAAGGTGCCGATCCGCCCCATCTGGTTCACGGGCTCCCCGTTCAGCTTCAGCCGGGCCGAGCCGTCATGCATGCGCCAGCGCGGCGTGTCGTTGTGGCCGACACAGATCACGCTGCGTCCGGACGCGCAGTAGCGGCAGTGCCCGCAGTTGGGACGGAAGGAGAAGATCACATGGTCGTCGACGTTCAGGCCGGTGACCTCGGGCCCGGTCTCGACGACGATCCCTGCCGCCTCGTGCCCCAGCACCATCGGCAGCGGCAGCGGCCAGTCGCCGTTGATGATGTGATAGTCGCTCATGCACACGCCGGTGGCTTTCACCTGAACCCGGACCTCGCCGGCCTTGGGTCCCTCCTGCTCGAGGTCGAGGATCTCGAGGGGCTTGTTGACCTCGGTCAGTACTGCGGCACGCATGCATGTTCCTCCAAAGCTTGAGTCCGGCGTTCTGCATTCGGACGGTTATCAGTCGAAGACTACCCAGACCTATCGCGGCTGGCCAGCGGACATGGTGCATGGACCGTCCCATTGCACGTCAGGGGGCAATCACGGAAACTCGTTCGGATGGCCGGCTAGGGCCTGTGGACACTTACCTTGTGGTGCTGGCGGGACGCATTTGACCGCTGGCTAGGCGCGGAAAGCGACTTAGTGCCTTTCCACTTCTAGCTTTTCGCAACGACGTCCAGCGGTCAAAGGCGTCCCGTCCCTCCGGGATTTTGCGAGATTGGCTCATCTCCGCGTCACTCGGGCTTGAATATGCAAGGCATGTCCGGCGCCCTCGTTCCTAAAGCTGAGCCAATCTCGCAAA
>JAKSBI010000287.1 GCA_022361215.1 Hyphomicrobiales bacterium
CGAGACCCAGAGATTTGCACGGCGGATGGATCCCGGCCTGCGCCGGGATGACGCCGAGTAAGAGATGTGGCGCGAGTATTTCCCGCGTTGGCAGGAATGATGGAGAATTGGCGCCGGGGATGGATCGAAGCGAAAGGCCCGGGTCCGCTTCACCGCGGTCCCGCTGTGCGCTATAGCCTCCACATGGATCTGGCTGGGATTGGCGCGACGGGGGACCGGAGCGAATGAAACTGGTGCTTCTGGTGGCGGCGGGCGGCGCGATCGGCGCGGTCGGTCGCTATCTGGTCGGTGTCGGCGCGGTTCGCCTTCTGGGGTTCGGCTTTCCCTGGGGAACGCTGATCGTCAACGTCCTGGGCTCGCTTCTGATGGGTCTTCTGATCGAGTTCATAGCGCTGCGCCTTTCGGCGTCGAACGAGGTCCGCACCTTCCTGGCGACGGGCGTTCTCGGCAGCTTCACGACCTTTTCCGCCTTCTCGCTCGATTTCGCCGTGCTGATGGAGCGCAAGGAGCACATGGCGGCCCTGTTCTATCTGAGCGCGTCCGTGACCTTCTCGATCCTGGCGCTGTTCGCGGGCCTCAGCCTGGCGCGGAGCCTGCTGCAATGAGCGGCGTGGAGGTCAGGGAGGTGGAGGCGGGCGAGAGCGGCATGCGGCTCGACCGCTGGTTCGGCGTGCATTATCCGGCCGTGCCCCATGGCCGCTTGCAGAAGCTGCTGCGGACGGGGCAGGTGCGGGTCGACGGCGCCCGGGCCAAGGCCGGCACGCGGCTCGCCGCCGGCCAGACTGTCCGCGTGCCGCCGGTGGGCGCGCCGGCGGCGAAGCCGGACCCCGCCGCGCGCCGTCTGAGCCGGGCCGACCGCGACTTCGTCCGCGGCCTCGTCATCGCCGAGAGCGCCGATATCCTCGCTCTGAACAAGCCGCCGGGCCTGCCAGTGCAGGGGGGCAGCCGCGCCGAGCGGCATCTGGACGGGCTGCTCGACGGCCTGGCCCCGCCACGCGGCGGCGAGCGTCCCCGCCTGGTGCACCGGCTCGACAAGGACACCAGCGGCGTGCTGCTGCTGGCCCGCTCCCGGCAGGCGGCGGCCTCGCTCGGACGGGCCATCAAGGATCGCGCCGCGCGCAAGCTCTATTGGGCGCTGGTGATCGGCGTGCCGAAGCCGGCGGAAGGCGAGATCGAGGCGGCGCTGGCCAAGACGGGCGCGGCCGGGCAGGAGCGGGTGCGGCTGGCGGAGCCCGGCACGCCCGGCGCCAAGCGTGCCGTGACGCGCTACCAGACCATCGAGACGGCCGGACGCGAGCTCACCTGGGTGGCGCTCGAGCCCGTCACCGGCCGCACCCATCAGCTCCGCGCCCATATGGCGGCGGTCGGCCACCCCATCGTGGGCGACGGCAAGTATGGCGGGGCCGCCGCGCATCCGGGCGGCGAGATCCCCCGCAAGCTGCATCTGCACGCAAGGCGCATGCGCGTCCCGGAGGGCCGCGGGCGCTGGTTCGACGTCACGGCACCGCTGCCGGACCATATGCGCGCGACCTGGGAGGTCCTGGGGCTGGACCCTGATCTCGATATCGATCCTTTCGAGGCCGAGGCCTGAGCCATGCGAACCCGTCTCATCATCTTCGATTGCGACGGCACGCTGGTCGACAGCCAGCTCATGATCGTTGCCGCCATGGAGCGGGCGTTCGCGGAGCAGGACCTTGCCGCGCCGCCGCGCACGACCATTCTCGGCGTGGTCGGCCTCTCGCTGCCCGAGGCCATCTGGCGGCTGGCGGGCGATCTCGACGAGCCGTCGATCCTGCGCATCTCGGAGGGCTACAAGACGGCCTTCGGCGAGCTGCGCCGGAGCGAGCACCACAAGGACCCGCTCTACGAGGGCGCGCGCGACGCGGTCCTGCGGCTGGCGGCGGAGCCCGAATGTCTGCTCGGCATCGCCACGGGCAAGTCGCGCCGCGGCGTCGATCATATCTTGGCGCGCGAGGCGCTGGTGCCGCATTTCGCCACCATCCAGACGGCCGACGACGCGCCCTCGAAGCCGCATCCCGGCATGATCGAGCAGGCCATGGAGGAGGTCGGCGCCG
>JAKSBI010000566.1 GCA_022361215.1 Hyphomicrobiales bacterium
GACAGGCCGCTAGGGCCTGTCCCTTCCCCCCGCCCGCTCCCTCTGTGCGCGTTGGTTTACGGCCTCCAGGCCAAGTTAACCGTTAATTTACTGCAGCGGCATACGCCTGAGTCTTCCATGCTAGTTTCCTGAAAACGACAATTGGGAGGCTGGGATGGCACCTGGCGACCGGTCAAACAGCCGAACTGGGCGTGAGGCGGAGAGTATGCGTCTGGAAAGCGCGACGGAGAAGAACGACGAGAGATTTGCCGCCCTCGGCTATATTCTCGACGCTTGGCAAGAAGCCCTGCACGACGGCATGGAGCCCGAGATGCTGGCCAATGCCTCGATGTTCGCAGCCTTGAGCGATCTCGTGGCCACCTATGGCGAGGACGCGGTCGCGAAGATGACCGACGGCCTGTCGAGGCGGATCCAGCACGGCGAGTTCACCCTGAACCGCACCACGCAGTAGCGCCCGCCAGAGAGGGTGTCTCCATCGCCGCCGGTCCGGCATCGGCGCGCACAAAGCCGAAATCTGTGGCACTCTACCGGGCACGTTCGACAGCGTGCACGAGGAGGCCACAGCTTGATCCGCCCCGACCGATCCGAACTCTCCATCCGCATTGACACCGGGCGGCCACGGCAGGCCGCGCCGCAGCGCTGAGGGGCGGCACCCATGTCCCGCTTCGATCTGGTCTCGCTGCGCCTGTTCCTGTCCGCGGTCGAGAGCGGCGCCATCGTGCGCGCCGCCGAGCTGCACGGCATCGCGCCCTCCGCCGTCTCCAAGCGCATCGCCGATCTGGAGCACGCGGCGGGCGCCCCCCTGCTCTACCGCCGCCAGCGCGGCGTCGAAGCCACCTCCGCGGGCCGGGCGCTCGCCCGGCATGCACGCTCGCTGCTCGGCCTAGTCGAGCGTATGGAGGGCGAGCTCAGCGCCTTCACCACGGGCACCGGCGGGCTGGTGCGCCTCAGCGCCAACAGCTCCGCCGTGACGCAGTTCCTGCCCGCGGACCTGGCCGCCTTCCTGCGGCACTACCCGGACGTGCGCATCGACCTGCGCGAGGAGACCAGCGAGATCATTCTGGCGGCGATCCGGGACGGGCTCGCCGATGTCGGCATCTGCTCCGACAGCGCCGATGCGGGCGAGCTGCTGCTCCTGCCATACAAAAGCGACAGGCTGGGCGTAATCGTTCCGAAAGGTCACCCCCTGGCCGAGGCCGGCTCGGGCGTCGCCTTCGCGGCGACCCTCGACTACGACCATGTCGGGCTGCCGTCGGGCAGCTCGCTGCGGGCCTTGCTCTGGACCAAGGCCGCAGCGCTGGAGCAGGTCATCGGGGTGCGCGCCGAGGTGGCGAGCCTGGATGCGGTCTGCCGCATGGTGGGCGCGGGGCTCGGCATCGCGGTGCTGCCGGCCGGCGCCGCGGCGCCCTATCTGGAGGTCGCCGGCCTCGCCGCTATCGACCTGACCGACGACTGGGCCGCGGGCAACCTCACCATCGCCGTCCGCGAGGTCGAGGCCCTGCCGCTGGTGGCCCGAAACCTGATCGCCCACCTGCAAGGGCACCCGATCGAAGAGACGGCGCGCGCCGCCGGAGGACGGAAAGGACCATAAGGACGATGAAGATGCGAGGCTTGTTGCCGGTTGTCGTGTTGATCGCGAGCGCGCTTGCCCTGAGCGCGGCACCCCCGGCGGCCGTGGCCAAGAAGACCGCCCCGCAAGTACAGCGCGACGTGAGCAAGCTGCCGGAGCGGGTGCAGACCATGCGCAGCGCTATCCTCGAGGCCGCACGCACGGGCGACATCGCGGCCCTGCGCCCGGTGCTCGAATCCAACGAGCTGATGCCGCTCTTCGCCAACGACAGCATCGCCGATCCGATCGGCTACTGGAAAGAGAACTCGGCCGACGGCGAGGGCCGCGAGGTGCTCGCCGTCCTGATCGACGTGCTGGAGGCGGGTTACGTGACGCTGAACGCGGGCAAGCCGGACGAGACCTATGTCTGGCCCTATCTGGCGGAGCTGCCCCTCGACAAGCTCACGCCGGCGCAGCAGGTCGATCTCTACCGCATCGCCAGTGCGCCCAAGGTCAAGACCATGAAGGACGCAGGCGCCTACATCCACTACCGCCTCGGCATCGGCCGCGACGGCACCTGGCATTACTTCATTGCAGGCGACTGATCGGGCGCGGTCGGGCCGATGGTCGCGATCCGCTCAGTGCGAATACGGACATGGTAATGCTGGCTTGCATGCGCCGGCCCGCTTAAATAAGTCTCTCGCGGGCTGAAAGCGGATGCGGACACAATGACCGATTGCCAGATTGCCGAGCTGACCGACCGGGGCGTGATCCGCGTCGCCGGTCCCGATGCGCCGGGGTTCCTGCAAGGCCTCGTCACCAACGACGTCGAGCAAGCGACGGATAGCGGCGCCGTGTATACCGGGCTGCTGACGCCCCAGGGCAAGATCCTGTTCGATTTCTTCCTGGTGCGGGAGGGCGACGGCTTTCTGCTCGATTGCGCCAGGCCGGTCGTCGCGGACCTGGTCAAGCGCCTCACCTTCTACAAGCTGCGCGCCGCCGTGGACCTCGCGGACGAGAGCGGCGAGCGCACGGTCCTTGCGGCCTGGAACGGCGTGCCGGCGGCGGGCGACGGCTGGGTCGTCTTCGCCGATCCGCGCGTCGCCGCCCTCGGTCACAGGCTGATCGTACCGGCCGGCGCGAACGCCGACGCCACCGCCACGGAGGCCGAGTATCACGCCCACCGCATCGCCCTCGGCGTGCCCGAGGGCGGGCGCGACTACGCCTTCGGCGACACCTTCCCGCACGAGGCCGGTTTCGACCAACTCGGCGGCGTCGACTTCGACAAGGGCTGCTTCGTAGGCCAGGAGGTGGTCTCTCGCATGGAGCACCGGGGCACGGCGCGCAAGCGCGTGGTGCCCATCGAGGGTGCGGGCACGCTCGATGCGGGCGCCGAGATCACCGCGGACGGCGCGCCCATCGGCACCGTGGGCTCGGTCGCCGACGCCCGGGCGCTGGCGCTGGTGCGCCTGGACCGGGCCGAGAAGGCCCTGGCAAACGGCAAGACGCTCGACGCCGGCGGAGTCCAGGTCAGCCTGCGCCAGCCGGACTGGGCCTCCTTCGACGTTCCCGGCGGATGACCGGCCGCGCGACGCAGGGGGAGCGCTGCTCCTGGGCCGGGCCCGAGCCCATCTACATCGCCTATCACGACGAGGAATGGGGCGTGCCCAAGGCCGACGACCGGGCGCTGTTCGAGAAGCTCCTGCTCGAGGGCTTTCAGGCCGGCCTCTCCTGGATCACCATCCTGCGCAAGCGCGACCGTTTCCGCGAGGTCTTCGACGGCTTCGACCCGGAGAAGGTCGCGGCCTACAAGGCGCGCAAGCTCGAGGCGCTGATGGCCGACCCCGGCATCGTGCGCAACCGGGCCAAGATCGAGGCCGCGGTGAGCAACGCCCGCGCCTATCTCGACCTGCGGGAGAGCCGCAGCCTCGCCGCGACGCTCTGGGACTTCGTCGACGGCGCGCCCGTGCAGAACCGGTTCCGCCGCATGGCAGACGTCCCGGCGGACACGCCCGTCAGCCGCGCCATGGCCAAGGCGCTCAAGGGCCACGGCTTCCGCTTCTGCGGCCCGACCACCGTCTATGCCTTCATGCAGTCGATGGGCATGGTGAACGATCACCTCGTCACCTGCCCCCGCCACGACGCCTGCGCCAAGCTGGCGCGGGCCTTCAAGCCGCCGACGGATTGAGGCGGTCTTGGCTTCCCCGTCTGCCAAAGAGCCTCGCGCCTGGCAGCGCATGCTGAGCGGCCGGCGCCTGAACCTGCTGGACCCCTCGCCGCTCGACGTCGAGATCGAGGACATCGCCCATGGGCTGGCGCGGGTGGCACGCTGGAACGGCCAGACCGTCGGAGACCATGCCTTCTCCGTGGCCCAGCACAGCCTGCTTGTGGAGGAGATCGCCGGCGCGCTCAAGCCGGAGCTCGCGACGAAGTGGCGCCTCGCTGCCCTGCTGCACGACAGCGCCGAATATGTCATCGGCGACCTGATCAGCCCCTTCAAGGCGGCCATCGGGCTCGACTACCGGGCCTTCGAGGAGCGGCTGCTGCAAGCCGTCCACATCCGCTTCGGCTTGCCGCCCACGCCGCCTGCGACAGTGACAAAGCTGATCAAGCGCGCCGACAGGGTCGCCGCCTTCTACGAGGCGACCGCCCTCGCCGGGTTCGAGCAGAGCGAAGCCCGGAAGTTCTTCGGCTCCCCGCGTGGCCTGGCGCCGAAGACGCGGGACCGGCTCACCGCCCTCGAGGCTTGGCCGACGGCCGAGGCACAGCGGCGCTACCTTGAATGCTTTCACGCGCTCGCGGCATAATCGGCGAGTAATGGCGGCCTTCGCGTCGCATTGCCAAAGAGCCCGCGATCGTGCACGACATTGCTGACTGCCGTAGCTCTGTTACACAGAATCGCTACACTTAGGTCCGCATGACACAGGAAGACATATATGTTGGGCCGCTGAGCGCCGTCGACACCACCATCGGCAACGCCGGCGTCAGCCACCTGATCTCGCTCATCAACGATCAGTTCATGATCTCGACGCCGCCCGAGATCGCGCCGGACAACCATCTCAGGCTCGCCATGAACGACATTTCCGAGCCGCAGCCGGGCTTGGTGCCGCCCAACCAGGACCACGTGGCGGAGCTGATCGATTTCGCCATCGCCTGGGACCGCCGCGGCCCGATGCTGATCCACTGCTGGGCCGGCATCAGCCGGTCGACCGCGGCGGCGTTCATCGCGCTCTGCACCCTGAACCCGGACCAGGAGGAGGACGGCATCGCGCGCTCGCTCAGGTCCGCCTCGCCGACCGCCACGCCGAACAGCCGGCTGGTGGCGCTGGCCGACGAGATCCTGGGCCGCGACGGCCGCATGAGCGCGGCGGTGGCGGCGATCGGGCGCGGCGCATTCGCCAGCGAGGGCGCGCTCTTCAAGATGCCGGCCCTGTTCGCAAGCTCACGTGCCGAAACCATATCCGGTGAATGACAGACGTCGCCCCGACACAGTCGCCTGACAGGACTGCGGACGCCGCCATCGAGATCGGCCTGAACGCGGCGATCGTCGGCGTGCGCGCGTATCAGCCCCAGATCCTGGTCGTGCGCGACGGTACGGACGCGGACTGGGACGCCCTGCCCTACGGCCCCTTCTCGCCGCAGGACCACCGCACCTTCGAGATCGGCCTGCGGCGCTGGGTGCAGCAGCAGACCGGGCTCGAACTCGGCTTCGTGGATCAACTCTACACCTTCGGCGACCGCGGCCGGCATGCACAGCCGGGGGACACCGGGGCCCACGTCGTCTCCGTGGGCTATCTGGCCCTGGCGCCGCATGGCGCGGAGCCGGACCTGGCGGACGCCGCCTGGAGCCGGTGGTACGCCTATCTGCCCTGGGAGGACTGGCGGGACGGCGAGCCCGAGGTGCTGACCACCGAGATCGAGCCGCGGCTGCGCCGCTGGGCCGCCCAGCCCCTGCGCCCCACGGAACCGGCCCGTCCGCTGAAGCGCGACGAGCGGCTGCGCATCTGCTTCGGCTTCGACGGCGGCGGCTGGGACGAGGAGAAGGTCCTGGAGCGCTACGAGCTGCTCTACGAGTCCGGCCTGGTCGCCGAGGCCAAGCGCGACGAACGCGAGGCCGCCGACGCCTGGACGGACCTGCCCGCCCTCGGCCGGCCCATGCAGTTCGACCACCGGCGCGTGCTGGCCACGGCCATGGGCCGGCTGCGCGCCAAGGTGAAGTACCGGCCGGTGGTGTTCGAGCTGGTGCCGGAAGCCTTCACCCTGTTCCAGCTTCAGATGACGGTCGAGGCGATCATGGGCTCGCACCTGCACAAGCAGAACTTCCGCCGCCTGGTCGAGAATGCGGGTCTGGTGGAGGCGACGGGCGACATGACGGCCGAGACCGGCGGGCGCCCGGCCAAGCTCTTCCGCTTCCGCCGAGAGGTCCTCCTGGAGCGCCCGGCCCCCGGCGTGCGCGTCAAGGCCGGCAGGGCGTAGCGCCGCTTGCTGCGGGCCGCTGGCGCAGACTCACACCACCCCCTCCGTCATTCCTGCTTTCGCAGGAATGACGGAGGGGGTGGCTGCGACCGTGGCCGATAGGGGTCTGACCCCAATTCTATCCGTGTTCCCCGTATTTCTGGTCGAAGGAATGACGAAGGGGGTTGAGACTGGGGGTCGGCCCCACGACATTCGGTTACGGGGACAGGCCGATCCTGTACCCTCGTTGCACGCACCAAATCGCGGGGGCCTTGGCGAGACATCATGGGCGTCGTCGTTCTATCACTGCTGATCCTGCTTACGCTCTTCGTCCTGCCCATCGTTGCGATCGTGAAGGTCAACGGGCTTCAGCGTCGTGTCGACGCGCTCTCCGCCCGCCTGGACCTGCTGCGCGCGGGTCTCGCGCCCGCAGCCGAGCCGGCCCCCGAGCCGGAGCCCGATGCGCCCACGCCCGACGAGCCCGTCGACGCGGCTATGGAGACCGCCGAGGAGACGGAGACGCCCGAGCCGCCGGAGGACGGGGTCCCGTCGATCCCGCTCTCCGAGCCCGCGGCGGCGGCTCCTGCGGCGAAGGCCGCGCGGGCCGCGACTGTCGAGCAGACGGTGGGCACGAAATGGACCGTCTGGATCGGCGGCCTCGCGCTCGCCCTCGGCGGCATCTTCCTGGTGCGCTACACCATCGAGCAGGGCCTGCTTGGGCCCGGCGTGCGCGTCGCCCTCGGCGGCCTCTTTGCGCTCTGCCTGGCGGCAGCCGGCGAATGGACCCGCCGCCGAGAACCGGACATCGCGGTGGCCGGCCTCACGTCCGCCTATGTGCCGGGAATCCTCACGGCCGCGGGCATCCTGAGTGGCTATGCCACCATTTTCGCCGCTTATGCGCTTTACGGCTTCCTCGGGCCGCTCGCCGCCTTCGTCCTGCTGGCGGCCTGCTCGGTCGCCGCACTGGCCGGATCGGCGCTGCACGGCCCGAGCCTGGCCGCGCTCGGCCTCGTCGGCAGCTATGTCACGCCGGCGCTGGTGGCGAGCCCGGACCCGAGCGCCTGGGCGCTGTTCCTCTATCTGCTGTTCGTGACGGCGGCGGCCTGGTTCCTGGCGTCCCTGCGCGGCTGGCTCTGGCTGGCGCTGACGGCCACCGCCGGCGCCACGGCCTGGGGCCTGGTCTGGTGCGGCAGCGCTTGGAGCAACGGCGACATCTGGCCCATGGGCGTCTATATCGTCGGTCTCGCGGCCCTAGCACTCCTGTTCCTGACCCACGATCCCGACCCGGAAGCGCAGACGGGCGGCCCGTGGGGGAACCTGGACTGGCCCATCACGGGCGTCCTGATCGCGGTGACGCTGCTGGCCTGGCCCGCGGTCCGCCTCGACGGCTATGGGCCTGCCTCGCAGATCGTCCTGGCGGCCACCTGCGGCGCGCTCCTTGTCGGGGCCTGGCGCTGGCAGAACCTTTCGGCACTGGTGCCCTGGTCGGCCGCGCTCTTCGGCCTGGTTTTCATGTCCTGGCACACGCCGGAGCTGGTGCTGGCGCCGATCGGCCCCTTCGACGCCTATATGGGCGTGGCACCCATCGCGCCGCCGGGACTGGAGAGCTTCCTGGTGGCAGGCGCGGTCTTCGGCGGAGCCTTCGCCGCGACCGGCGGCCTGGCGGCGCTGCGGTCCGACAGCCATCCGGCCTGGACCATCACCTCGGCCGCCGCGCCCATCGTCATTTTCGCCTATGCCTATTTGCGGGCGACCAGCTTCGAGCACAGCGTGCCCTTCGGCACGGCGGCCATCGTCATCGCCGGGCTCTACGCGATGGCGACCGAGGTCATGCACCGCCACGGGAACGACGCGCCCTGGCCCTGGCGGTCGGGGGTCTACGCGGTCGCCGCCGTCGCCGCCCTGGCGCTGGCGCTCACCATCGTGCTGGAGAAGGGCTGGCTGACCATCGCGCTCGCCCTGATCTGCCCGGCGCTGGCCTGGATCTCCACGGCGCGGCCCCTGCCGAACCTGCGCTACCTGGCCGCCGGTCTCGCCGTCGTCGTGGCGGCGCGGCTGCTCTGGGACCCTGTCGTCGTCGGATCGGACCTCGGCACCACGCCCATCTTCAACTGGCTGCTCTACGGCTCCGGCGTGCCAGCCGTGGCCTTCGCGGTCGCGGCGCACGTCTTCCGCCGGCGCGCCGACGACATCGCCACACAGCTCCTCGAGGCGGCGGCCCTGCTCTTCGCCGTGACACTCGCCGGGCTGCAGATCCGGCACCTGATGAACGACGGCAACGTCTTCGCCGACAGCTTCGGCCTGGCGGAGGTCAGCCTGCACTCGATCATGTGGCTCGGTCTCGCCATGGGCCTGCAGCGCCTCAACGACATGCACGCGCGGCCGACGCTCTCCTACGGCTCGGCGATCCTCGGCGTGCTTGGATTGGCGTCGGTTCTCGTCGTCCACCTCTTCGTCAAGAACCCGCTGGTCACGGGCGAATCCATCGGCGACGGCGCCCTCTTCAACACCCTGATCCTGGCCTATGCCGTGCCAGGCGCTCTCTGTGGCCTGCTGCACCGGCAGGCCATGGACCGCCGGCCGCCCTTCTTCGTGGCGACCAGCGGTATCGCCGCCCTGGCATTGGTCTTCGCCTATCTTTCGCTGGAGGTGCGCACGCTCTTCCATGGGCCCGTCCTGACCGTCGGGCCGACCACCGACACCGAGTGGTACGTCTATTCCGCGGTCTGGCTGCTCTACGGGCTTGCCCTGCTTGCCGCCGGTCTCCTGGCCGGCATCGCGGCGCTGCGCCTCGCCGCCTTCGCGGTCATCGTGCTGACCGTGGTCAAGGTCTTCCTGTTCGACCTTTCGAACCTGACGGGCGTGCTGCGCGCGGCCTCCTTCATCGGGCTCGGCATCGTCCTCATGGGGATCGGCTATTTCTACCAGAAGGTGGCCGCGCCCCCGGCAGACCGCGCCGAGGCGCCGGAACCGGCGCCCGGTGCGTCCAGTCTGTAACACGATGTGACAATGCGACCTGTCCCTTTGGGCTGGCAAAACCCGCTCCGATGGCATATATTCTCACTTGAAGGATAAGTGCGCCGAGGCGCACATGTGGAACCGGCTCCCGGGCCGGCTGTTTTAACGCCCTCTATATGCTCAAAATGAGCATATGAACTGAGGCCAACCTCCGAGGAGGATGACATGGCGACCCCCCAGACCGATGCGGCGCTCACCGACGCGGCCAGGAAGTACGGCGTCCTGGCGATGCCCGACCTGGAGTACACGCCTGAGCTGGCGAAGGAGATGGCGCCGGCCTACGAGCCCGTGTCCAAGGTCATTCCGCCCATCGAGTGGCCGGCTTTCGCGCCCTATGTGAAGGCCATCAACCGGCTCAAGGCGGAGCGCAACGCCGTCATCCTGGCACACAACTACATGACGCCGGACATCTTCCACTGCGTCGCCGATATCGTCGGCGACTCCCTGCAGCTCGCCAAGGAGGCCGCGGAGGCGGACGCGGACATCATCGTGCAGTGCGGCGTGCACTTCATGGCCGAGACCTCGAAGCTGCTGAACCCCGAGAAGACCGTGCTGATCCCGGATCTCAAGGCCGGCTGCTCGCTCGCCGACGCAATCACGGCCGCGGATGTGCGCGCACTGCGCGAGGCCTATCCGGGCGTTCCGGTGGTCACCTATGTGAACACCACGGCGGAGGTGAAGGCCGAGTGCGACATCTGCTGCACCTCCTCCAACGCCGTGCAGGTGGTGGAGTCGCTCGGCGCGCCGAAGGTGATCTTCCTGCCGGACCAGTATCTCGCCAACTACGTGGCCAAGCAGACCGACGTGGAGATTATCGCCTGGAAGGGCGAGTGCATCGTGCACGAGCGCTTCACGGCCGACGAGCTCAAGGCCACGCGCGAGGCCGACCCGGGCGTGAAGATCATCGCCCACCCTGAATGCCCGCCGGACGTGCTGGCCGAGGCCGACTTCACCGGCTCCACCAATGGCATGATCAAGTGGGTGAAGGACCACCGGCCGGCGAAGGTGCTGATGGTGACCGAGTGCTCCATGAGCGACAACGTCGCGGTGGAGACGCCGGACGTGGAGTTCATCCGGCCCTGCAACCTCTGCCCCTACATGAAGCGGATCACGCTGCCCAAGATCCTGGACTCGCTGGTCTATCTCAAGGACGAGATCACCATCGATCCGGCCGTGGCCGAGCGGGCGCGGGCCTCGGTCGAGCGCATGATCAACCTGAAGATCTGAGCGGATACACAGGTTCGAACCGCCGGGGGACGCCATGAGCATGGCAGAGGCGACCTTTCCCGCGCCGTCCTCGACGGATGACGGCGACGTGGTGATCGTGGGGGCCGGTCTGTCCGGCCTCTTCACCGCGCTGAAGCTGGCGCCGATGCCGGTCACCGTGATCTCGTCGGCGCCCTTCGGCAAGGGCACGTCGAGCGGCTGGGCCCAGGGCGGCATCGCCGCTGCCGTCTCCGAGGGCGACAGCCCGGCCAAGCACGCCGCCGACACGGTCCGCGCCGGCACCGGCATCGTCGACGCCGCCATGGCGCGCCTCCTGGCGGAGGAAGCGCCCGCCCGCATCGAGGACCTGCTCAGCTACGGCATCCCCTTCGACAAGGACCTGGAGGGCCGGCTCACGCTCTCGCGCGAGGCCGCGCACAGCGAGCGGCGCGTCGTCCGCGTCAAGGGCGACCTGGCCGGCAAGGCCATCATGGCGGCCATCACCGAGGCCGCAGTCCGCGCGCCCTCTATCCGCGTCGTCGAAGGCTATGCGGCGCACCGCCTTGCCGTCGTGAGCGGCAAGGTGGTGGGTGTCGACCTCTGGCCCGCCGATGCGCTCGGCCAGGGCGAATCTGTGCGCCTGACGGCGCGGGCCGTGGTGCTCGCCTCCGGCGGCATCGGACAGCTCTACGCGACCACCACCAATCCGAAAGGGGCCCGCGGCGGCGGGCTCGCCATGGCGGCCCGCGCCGGCGCCGCCATCGCCGATGCGGAGTTCGTCCAGTTCCACCCGACCGCCCTCGACATCGGCCGGGACCCCGCCCCGCTCGCCACCGAGGCGCTGCGCGGCGACGGCGCCACGCTGATCAACGCCCGCGGCGAGCGCTTCATGCTCCAGGTCCACGAGGATGCGGAGCTCGCGCCCCGGGACGTTGTGGCGCGCGCGGTCTTCCGCGAGGTGCAGAGCGGCCGCGGCGCCTTTCTCGACTGCCGACAGGCCATCGGGGCGCGCTTCGCGACGGCCTTTCCGGGCATCTACGAGGTCTGCCGGGAGGCCGGCGTCGACCCGGCGAGCGATCCGCTGCCGATCACGCCCGCGGCCCACTACCACATGGGCGGCGTGCACACCGACGCCTATGGCCGGACCACCGTCGAAGGCCTCTGGGCCTGCGGCGAGGTGGCCGCGACGGGCGCCCATGGCGCCAACCGCCTGGCGTCGAACTCGCTGCTGGAGACCGTGGTCTTCGGGGCGCGCATCGCCGAGGACCTGAAGGGCCTGCTGCCAGGGCGCCTGGCGACGGCGCGCGGGCTGGCCCGCGACGAGACCTCCCGGACGGCCGATCCCGACGCTGTCGCAGGCCGCATCAAGCGGCTCAGACGCACCATGGCGGCGCATGTGGGTGTCGTGCGCGACCGGGCCGGCCTCACCGCCGCGCTCGCCGAGATCGAGGCGCTCGCGCGCGACGACGGGCTGCCGCTCGAGCTCGCCAACATGGCGCTGGCGGCCAAGTTCGTCACCGTCGCCGCGCTGGCGCGCGAGGAGAGCCGCGGCGGTCATTTCCGCAGCGACTACCCGGAGGCAAAGCCCGGCCTCGCGCAGCGGCACTTTTTGACCATGCGCCAGATGCAGGCGCTGGCCAGCCAATTCAACGAGGCGGAGATCCCATGCTCGAGCGCTCTGAACACGACCCTGGCCTCGTAAGCGAGGCACCGTTCGACGGCGCCCTGCCGCAGCCCCTCGTCTACCGGGCCGTCAGCGCGGCCCTGGACGAGGATCTCGGGCTTGCCGGCGACATCACCACGGAGGCCACGGTTCCGGCGGACCAGACGGCCGAAGCCGCCATCGTCGCGCGCGCGCCCGGCACCATCGCCGGGCTGGCGCTGGCCGAGGCGGCGTTCAAGAGCTTCGACCACGACGCGACCGTCGAGGCGGCGGCGCCGGACGGCAGCGACGTCGAGGCCGGCCGGACCGTGGCCACCGTC
>JAKSBI010000012.1 GCA_022361215.1 Hyphomicrobiales bacterium
CGCCCACTGATCCACACGCCCGCCCCACCCGTACTTGACTTCCGTACGCGGAAAAGCCAGCCTTCGGGCCCGGTTTCTGTTGCGCTGCGTCATGACGGGGGCGTTATGGATGTTGCGGCGCATGATCTCCGTTCGCATTCCCCCGTGGAAGAAAGGTCGGCGTCATGCCGCTCTATCATCTCTACGAGCTCAACCATGCGGCCTTGAGTCCGGCCCGGGCCGCCAGCGACGTCTGCCGGCTGTTTTTCCTCAATCCGCTCAACCCGCTCTCCCACACGTTCCTCGGCCGCGGCGCGGCGGCGGCCTGCGAGCTGTTCGAGCGCACCACGCGCCGCTACGGCAAGCCCGCCTTCGAGATCGCCGAGACCACCGTCGGCGGCGCCACCGTGGCCGTCGAGGAGCGCAACATCTGGGAGAAGCCGTTCTGCACGCTCAAGCATTTCCGGCGCGCGCTGCCGCCGGGGCACAAGGGCGACAACAGCAAGCTGCTGATCGTGGCGCCCATGTCGGGCCACTACGCCACGCTGCTGCGCGGCACGGTGAGCGCCATGCTGCCACGCCACGACGTCTACATCACCGACTGGACCGACGCGCGCATGGTGCCCATCGCCCTCGGCACCTTCGATCTCAACGACTACATCAGCTATCTGATCGAGATCTTCCGTCTCTTCCGCGGCGACGTGCACGTCATGGCCGTGTGCCAGCCCTCCGTCCCGGTGCTCTCCGCGATCTCGCTGATGGAGGCGAGCGGCGACCCGGACGTGCCCCATTCGATGACGCTGATGGGTGGCCCCATCGACACGCGCATCAACCCGACGGCCGTGAGCGCGCTGGCCGAGACCCGGGACCTGGACTGGTTCCGCCGCAATGTCGTCACCCATGTGCCCTGGCCGCATGCGGGCGTCATGCGCCAAGTCTATCCAGGCTTCCTGCAGCTCTCGGGCTTCATGACCATGAACCTGGATCGGCATGTGGACGCCCACAAGAACCTGTTCCGGCACCTGGTGCAGGGCGACGGCGACTCGGCCGAGAAGCACCGCGAGTTCTACGACGAGTATCTGGCCGTCATGGACCTGGACGCCGCCTTCTACCTGCAGACGGTCGAGGCTGTGTTCATCCGCCATTCCCTGCCCAAGGGCGAGCTGATACACCGGGGCCGTTTCGTCGACCCGGGCGCGGTCAAGCGCGTGGCGCTGATGACCGTCGAGGGCGAGAAGGACGACATCTCCGGCGTCGGGCAGACCGAGGCCGCCCACGAGCTCTGCCACGCCCTGCCCGAGGCCAAGCGCGTGCACTACCTGCAGCCCGGCGTCGGCCATTACGGCGTCTTCAACGGCTCGCGCTTCGTGAGCGAGATCGCGCCGCGCATCTCCGACTTCGCCGAGACGCACCAGCGCAGCAAGGCCCCCCTGAAAACCGCCATTCGCGCCGTGACGGCGACCGCAAGCCGCAGCCCGTCCCTCGCGACGTGATAGTCTCCGCCCCGGCCGCCTGATTCGCGGCGGCCGCATCGCCCGGCAGCGCAAGACGGGGACATGCCAGCAGACCGGACCGCGGAGCCTCGGGAGCTGAGGGTGGCGGGCCTCGACACGCCGGTCGAGGTCCGGCGCAGCGCGCGCGCCGGCCGCCTGATCCTGAAGGTGAGCGAGGCCCGCCGCGCCGCCACCCTAACCGTGCCGCCCCACGCCAGCCTCGAAGACGCCAGCGACTTCCTCGCCCGCCATTTCGACTGGCTGCAGGACCGGCTCGCCGCCATTCCGGAGCCGGTGCCCTTCCGCGACGGCGCCTGCCTGCCGCTGCGCGGCATCGAGCATGGGCTCAGCTTCGTGGGCCCCCTGCGCCGCCGCGGCGTGGTCTGGACCGAGGCCGGCGATCGGGTCCGCGACCGGCCCGCGGACTGGTCCGCCGAGGGCGCACCGCCCGACAGCAGCTCACGGCCGCGCATTTGCATCGCCGGCGCGCCCGATCACGCCCCCCGGCGCCTGAAGGACTGGCTGGCGCGCGAGGCCAAGAAGGACCTGACCGCGCGGGTCGCCTGGCATGGGCAGACGCTGGGGCTGACGGCAAAGCGCATCTCCGTGCGCGACCAGTCGACCCGCTGGGGCTCCTGCTCCTCGACGGGCGTTCTGTCCTTCTCCTGGCGGCTGATCCTGGCGCCCCACTTCGTGCTCGACTACGTGGCGGCCCACGAGGTGGCCCATCTCGAGGAGATGAACCACAGCCCCGCCTTCTGGCGCCTGGTCCGCCAGACCATGCCGCGCACCGACGAGGCCAAGCGCTGGCTGAAGACCCACGGCGCCACCCTGCACCGCTACGGGGCGAGTGTTTAGGACCTTTTCCCGCTTGCTGAGGCTTAACCGCCCCTCTCCCGTCATTCCCGCGAAAGCGCAGTGGTGTCCGGGATTCGAGCGACGCCCATACCCAACCGTGGTCATTGCCGGGCTTGCCCCGGCAATCCATGCCATTTGCCTCTCGATCTCGCTGAGGGGCCAGTGGAATGGATGCCCGGATCAGGTCCGGGCATGACGAAAATCGAGAGCCAGCAGACCACCCGAAATGCTGTCCGGTCGCAACATGGCAGGCAAGAAACCAAGGCCGCCTCTGCCATGCAGATCGACACGCACCCAAAATCCCGGACACCACTGCGCGAAAGCGGGAATGACGGAGGTGGGTGGCGGGCCGGCGAGCCCAACGCCCAAGCTCAGCTCTGCGGCGCGAGCGCGTTCAGCATGCGTTTGAGCAGGGGCCGCCGGGGCTCGGCGCCGTCCCGCCGGACGCTGCGCGGCGCGCCGTCGGGGCCGCTGCGGGCGACCACGGCCGCGCGGGTGCCGGGCAGCGCGCGCACCGGACGGTTGGCGTGGGCCTCGGTCATGATCGCCTTCCAGATGCGGGCCGGCAGCGTGCCGCCGGTCACCTGCTTCATCGGGCGTCCGTCGTCGTTGCCGACCCAGACGCCGGCGACCAGATGGGAGGTGTGGCCGATGAACCAAGCGTCGCGGAAGTTCTGCGTCGTGCCGGTCTTGCCGCCGGCCGGATGATAGGCCAGCGCCGCCTGCTTGCCGGTGCCGTCCATCAGCGTCGCGTTCATCATCTCGTTCATGGCGCCGACGAAGGGGTGCGCCACGACCCGGCCGGGCCCGGAGCCGTGGCGCTCGTAGACCACCTTGCCGCGCGACGTGGTCACCCGCTTGATGATGTGCGGCAGCACGCCCTTGCCGCCATTGGCGAAGGGCGCGTAGGCCGAGGTCAGCTCCAGCAGGTTCACCTCCGCCGTGCCGAGCGCGATCGACGGCCGCGTGTGCAGCGGCGAGCCGATGCCGAGACGCCGCGCCGTGCGCACCACGCGCCAGCGCCCGACCTCCAGGGTCAGGCGCACGGCCACCGTGTTGCTCGACTGCGCCAGGCTCTCGCGCAGCGTGATCCGGCCGCGATAGCGGTTCCGGTAGTTCTTCGGGCGCCAGCCATTGACCGTGACCGGCCGGTCGCTGGCCAGCGTGTCCGGCGTCATGCCGCTTTCGAGCGCCGCCAGATAGACGAAGGGCTTGAAGGCCGATCCGGGCTGGCGATAGGCCTTCACGGCCCGGTTGAACTGGCTGCGCTTGTAGGACCGCCCGCCGACCAGCGCCTTGATGGCGCCGCGCCGGTCCATGACCACGGCCGCCGCTTCGCCGGCCTTGAGGCGCACGGCGGTGCGGGCCATGGCCAGCCGCACCCGCTCCTGCGCCTTGCGCTGCAGGCCGGCGTCGATGGTGGTCTCGACGATCAGGTCCCGCTGCTGCTGGCCGATGAAGCCGGGCAGCAGCTCGACGACCCAGTCCACCGCATACTCGTAGCCGGTGATGCCGCTCGGATTGCGCACCCGGGCCGGCGCGGCGAGCGCGGCCACGGCCTGGGCCGGCGACAGCATGCGGGCGCGGACCATGCTCTCGATCACCACCGCGGCGCGCGCCTCGGCGCGCCTGGCGGACGAGGTCGGCGCATAGCGCGAGGGCGCCTTCAGGAGGCCCGCCAGCAGGGCCGCCTCGGAGAGCGTGACATGGCGGGCCGACTTGCCGAAATAGCGCCGCGCCGCGGCCTCGATGCCATAGGCCCCGGCGCCGAAATAGACGCGGTTCAGGTAGAGCTCGAGGATCTTCGTCTTGCTGAACTTGGTCTCCAGCCAGATGGCCAGGATCATCTCCTGGAACTTGCGCGCCAGGGTCCGCTCCGGCTTCAGGAACAGGTTCTTGGCGAGCTGCTGGGAGATCGTGCTGCCGCCCTCGACCACCCGGCCGGCCCAGGCGTTGCGCACGGCGGCGCGCGCCAAGCCGATCGGGTCGACCCCCAGATGGCTGTAGAAGCGGCGGTCCTCCGTGGCCAGCACCGCATCGATGGCGAAGGGCGGGAGCTGGCTCAGCCGGATATGGCCCCGGCGCAGGCCCCGCTCGGCCAGCACCCGGCCGTTCGAGGCCAGGATGGTCAGGTTGGGGGGCCGCTTGTCGAGGCTCGCCAGCACCGGGTCCGGCAACGAGCTGGTGACGTAGAAGATCAGCCCGCCCAGGATCAGGGCGCACCAGACCGCGGCCACGCCGCCCCAATAGGCGACTTGCTTCAGGCGGCGCCAGCGATCGGCGGCGCCGGTCCGCCGCGCCCTGCGCTTCCCGGATGTGCCGCGCCGGCCCCGCGCCGCCGGGGCGCGCCCGCCGGCCTTGCGGACAGGCCGCCTGGCCCCCTTCGTCGCCTTGCCGCGGCTCCCGGATGTGCGGGAACGTCTTGAACCCATGACCGGCCCGTACCTTACGCAGGCGCGCCGACTCGGGCGCGCGGGACCCACTCCCCACGACCCTAGGCGCGCGGCTTTAAGGGCCGGTTAACCCGGACGTCTCCCCTGGCGCCGGCAGCGGCCCGGGCTATAGTCGCGGCAAGAGCCAACGCGCAGGAGCATGAGCCATGACGCTGATCGATCTCAGCCGCGACATCCATCACCGCATGACCGGCTTCCCCACGCACCCGCCCGTGGTGATCGCGCCCTTCGGCACCCATGACGAGATCAAGGAGGCCGACGGGGTGACCTTCTCGTCGGCGACCCTGTCGCTGGCCTTGAGCGATCACGCCGGCACCCATGTGGACGCCCCCCGCCATTTCGATGCGCGCCCCGGCGCGCTCGGCATCGACGAGGTGCCGCTGGAGAATTTCTTCACAGAGGCCGTCTGCCTCGACCTCTCCCACAAGCCCCTGAAGAGCGACATCACCATCGCGGACCTGGAGGCGGCCGTGGACGCCGCCGGCGTCGACATCAGGCCCCGGGACACGGTGCTGCTCTACACCGGCTTCTTCGACCGCTGCTACGGCACGCCGGCCTTCCAGACCGATTTCCAGGGCCTGACCAAAGCCTCGGCCGAGTGGCTCGGCGGCCACCGCATCACCATGTTCGGCGTCGAGCCCATCAGCCCCGGCCGCCCGGGCGGCAACAACTACGAGGTGCACCTGGTCTGCCGCGACATGGGCTTCACGCATATCGAGGGGCTGGTGAACCTGGACAAGCTGGTCGGCAAGGGCCGCTTCCGCTTCATCGGCTTCCCCCTGAAGATCCGCGGCGGCACCGGCAGCCCGATCCGCGCGGTGGCGTGGCTGGAGGATTGAGGGTCAGAGCCTGACGATTCGCTTGCCAGTCGAACCGGTCCTGCTCCCTGTCGTCATTGCCCGGCTTGACCCATAGCTGTCCGGTTGAGGGGCCGGATCGCTTTAGCACGGCCACTCCACCCCACAGGCGTCATTGCCCGCGAAGGCGGGCAATCCAGTATCCTCCGGATTTTCTGGGATTTTCTGCCGTGCCACAGCCTCAAAGGGCGGTGGATACTGGGTCTTCCGGTCAAGCCGGAAGACGACGGTGGGAGCGTGTCGCCACTCCGAGCAACACGAAGAACCGCAGCAATCCCAGCCATCCATGCGCCGTCCCGTCAGGCCTCCTCCGTCGGCAGGTTGCCGAAGCTCCGCCGCTGGCCGCGGAGCCTGGCCATAAGCCAGGCCCAGGAGATCTTCAGCGCGGCCCACAGGCCGCGTGGCCGGGTCAGCGGACGCACGGCCGGGCGCTCCAGCGCCAGCACCAGCGGGCGGTAGATCGCGCAGTCGACCCGGCCCAGGTCGTCCACGTCCTCCACATGGGGCTCGCGGGAGGGAAACACTTCGGCCGCCCGCTCGGCGTCGGCCTCCTTGGTGACCAGCAGATACTCGTCGTAGGGCACCGTGTTCTTCAACAGCCGGTGCAGCAGAATGACGCCGCGGCCCGCCACCTCCTCGAAGCCGCCGACCTGCTTGAGCACGATCTCGTCCACATGCACGATGGCCTTGAGCTCCAGGTGCTCGACGCTCTGGCAGGCGGTGCAGATGCAGCCGCCGACGCTCGCCTCGAAGATCTCGGCCCGCTTTTGCCGGAACGCCTCGAAGAAGCACGCCACCTGATCGTAGACGTCGTCGAGGGCCGGGCCCGTCTCCCCCTCGAACGGCGCCACGAACAGCGCGGCGTCGCCTTCGAGCTTGTTCAGGCGCAGCGGGACGCGGGCCTCGGCCGCCACCGCCTCGATCAGCTCCGTGATGATCCCCTCGGCATGCAGGACGCTGATCCGATGCAGCACCACGAACTTGGTGTAGCCGCTGATGTCGACGAGAACCAGGACGGCTTTGCTCAGCTGCATCGCTTTCCCTCGATGCGGGGCGCGGTCTCTCGGCGGGAATGGACGAGGCGAATGCTATAGAAAAATGTCGCGCCCGTCAGACGTCGAGATTGGCCACTTCGAGCGCGTTCTCCTGGATGAAATTGCGCCGCGGCTCCACCACGTCCCCCATCAGGCGGGAGAAGATCTCGTCGGCCTCCTCGACCATCTCGCCGACCTTGACCTGAAGCAAGGTGCGGGTGTTGACGTCGAGGGTGGTCTCCCAGAGCTGCTCGGCGTTCATCTCGCCCAGCCCCTTGTAGCGCTGCAGCGTCACGCCCTTGCGGCCGCCCGCGAGAACGGCGTCGAGCAGGTCCGTGGGCCCGTGGATCACCATGGACGTCTCCTTGCGCCGGAGCGTGGCCGGCTGGGCGTAGACCTCCTGCAGATGGGCCGCGAACTGGTCCAGCTTCAAGGCGTCGGCGGAGGCGATGAAGGGGGCGTCGATGGTGTGGGCCTCCTTGACGCCCCGCACCTCGCGCGAGAACTCGAGCCCGCCGCCCGCGAGCGCGGCGCCGACCCAGCCGCGCTCGGTCTCCTCGGCCAGCACGTCGAGGCGCTTGGAGATGTAGTCGGCGGCCTCCTGGGCCTGCGCGTCGTCGAGCACCCTCGGGTTCAGAACGCCGGCGATGGCGGCCTGCTCCACCACGAAGCGCGGATAGCGGCTGTGCAGGCCCGCCAGGATCGCGCCGATCCGGCGCGCGCGCTCCAGAATCTCGCGCAGATCGTTGCCGGCGCGCTCGGCGCCGTCGCCGGTCGCCAGCACCGTCTCGTCGAGCCCCGCCTCGATCAGATAGTCCTCCAGCCCGGGATCGTCCTTCAGGTAGCGCTCGGACTGGCCGCGCTTGACCTTGTAGAGCGGCGGCTGGGCGATATAGAGGTGGCCGCGCTCGATCAGCTCCGGCATCTGGCGGTAGAAGAAGGTGAGCAGCAGCGTGCGGATATGGGCGCCGTCCACGTCGGCGTCCGTCATGATGATGATCTTGTGGTAGCGCAGCTTCTCGACGTCGAAGTCGTCGCGCCCGATGCCCGTGCCGAGCGCCGTGATCAGCGTGCCGATCTCCTGGCTCGACAGCATCTTGTCGAAGCGCGCCCGCTCCACGTTGAGGATCTTACCGCGCAGCGGCAGCACCGCCTGGAAGGCGCGGTTGCGGCCCTGCTTCGCCGAGCCGCCGGCCGAGTCGCCCTCGACCAGGAAGAGCTCGGCCTTGGCCGGATCGCGCTCCTGGCAGTCGGCGAGCTTGCCGGGCAGGTTGGAGATGTCCAGCGCGCCCTTGCGCCGCGTCAGCTCGCGCGCCTTGCGCGCCGCCTCGCGCGCGGCCGCCGCCTCGACGATCTTGCCGACCACGGTGCGCGCCTCGCTCGGGTTCTCCTCGAACCACTGGCCGATGGCCTCGTTCATGACGCTCTCGACCACGGGCCGCACCTCCGACGAGACCAGCTTGTCCTTGGTCTGGCTGGAGAACTTCGGGTCCGGGACCTTCACCGAGAGGACGCAGGTCAGCCCCTCGCGGGCGTCGTCGCCCGTGAGCGAGACCTTCTCCCGCTTGGCCACGCCCGACTCGGCGGCATAGGTGTTGACCGTGCGCGTCAGCGCGGCCCGGAAGCCGGCCAGATGCGAGCCGCCGTCGCGTTGGGGGATGTTGTTCGTGAAACAGAGCACGCTCTCGTGATAGCCGTCGTTCCACCACAGCGCCGCCTCCACCAGGACGTCGTCGCGCTCGGCCTTGACGGTCACCGGCCTCTCGATCAGCGGATGGCGGGTCCGGTCGATGTATTTGACGAAGGCTTCGAGCCCGCCCTCGTAGCGCATCTCCTCCGCCTTCGGCTCGACGCCGCGCTCGTCTGTCAGCACGATCCGCACGCCCGAGTTGAGGAACGCCAGCTCCCGCAGGCGATGCTCCAGGATGGCGTAGTCGAACTCGGTCATGGAGAAGGTTTCGCCGGAGGGCAGGAAGGTGACCCGTGTGCCGGACTTGCCCTCGGGGGCGTCGCCCGCCACGGCCAGCGGCGCGTCCGCCACGCCGTCCTTGAACGACATGGCGTGCTCCTTGCCGTCCCGCCAGATGGTCATCTCCAGCCGGCGCGACAGCGCGTTGACCACGGAGACGCCGACCCCGTGCAGGCCGCCCGAGACCTTGTAGGAATTCTGGTCGAACTTCCCGCCGGCATGCAGCTGGGTCATGATCACCTCGGCTGCGGAAATGCCCTCCTCGGCGTGAATCTCGACCGGAATTCCCCGTCCGTTGTCCTCCACCGACACCGAGCCGTCGGCATTGAGCGTGACGCCCACCCGGTCGCAGTAGCCGGCCAGCGCCTCGTCGATGGCGTTGTCCACCACCTCATACACCATATGGTGTAGGCCGGTGCCGTCCTCGGTGTCGCCGATATACATGCCGGGACGCTTGCGAACGGCCTCCAGGCCCTTCAGAACCTTGATGGAATCCGCTCCGTAGTCCCCATTCGACCCGGTGCGTTCCACGGGTGCGTCGCTCATGTCGAGTCCCATGATGTTGCGGTGCAATGCGGTGGACAAGGCATACCGTGTTTCACGGGCAAATGCCACCATCCTCGACGCTCAGAAGCCGGGCTTCCAGCGCCTCCGAGACGAACACGGCGCGGTCCGTTCCGGTCATCCAGGCCTGCACGCCCAAGCGCCCGATCTCGCGGAAGAGCGCCGTCCGGCGGCTGGCGTCCAGATGGGCCGCGATCTCGTCGAGCAGGATCAGCGGCGCCTCGCCGTCATGGCTCTGCGCCACCAGCTCGGAATGGGCCAGCACCAGGCCCACCAGCAGCGCTTTCTGCTCGCCGGTGGAGCATTTGCGCGCCGCCATGCCCCGGGGGCCGTGGCCGACCAGGAGGTCGGAGCGGTGCGGCCCCTCCAGGGTCCGTTTCGCGGCCCGGTCGCGCGGCCGGCCCGCGGCCAGCATGGCGCCATAGGCGTCCTCCACGTCGACGGCCGCCTCATGGGCGAGCCGCTCTTCCAAGACGCCGGCGAGCGCCAGGGTAGCCCAGGGAAAGCTGCTGGCGGCATCCGCCTCCCGTCGGGTCTCGATGCAGGCGAGCAGGCGGCCGAGCGCGTCCCGCCGCGCGGCCGCCACCGCGACCCCGGTCTCGGCCATCTGCGCCTCCAGCCCCTCGAACTGCGCGGGCGCCCCGTGCTCGGCTTCCAGCAGCCGGTTGCGCTGGCGCATGGCGCGCTCGAAGCGGCCGAGCAGGGTGCGGTAGCCCGGATCGACGGTCTGGATCAGCCGGTCCAGGAAACGGCGGCGCTCGGACGCCGGCCCGGTGAAGAGGCCGTCCATGGCGGGCGTCAGCCAGACCAGGCGCACATGGTCCCCGAGCGCGCCGGAGCTGCGCGCCGGCGTGCCGTCGACGCGGACCGTGCGGCCGGCGGTCTCCGTGCCCGGCGCCGCCGCATAGCCGGTGCCGAGATCGACCGGGCCGTCGGCGCCATTGACCCGCGCGGCCACGGCCCAGCCGCCCGCCGCCCCTTCGCGCACGATCTCGCCGAAGGGCGCGCCGCGCAGGCCCCGGCCCGGCGCCAGCAGAGAGACGGCTTCGAGAAGATTGGTCTTGCCAGCGCCGTTCGCGCCGGTGAGCACCACCGGCCGCTCGTCGAGCTCGATGGCGAGCCCGGCATAGTTGCGGAAATCCGTCAGGCGCAGCCGCTCGATCCAGATGCGTGGCCCCCGCCCGTCCACCGTTGCGCCCTCGACGGTCTCGCGGCCGGCCAGGAGCCCGGCCCTCATACGCGCATCGGCATCAGGACATAGAGCGCGGTCGCGTCGGCGTCATCCTTGACCATGGTCGGCGAGCCCGGGTCCGACAGCATCACCTGCATGGTGTCGCTCTCGAGCTGGCCCGAGATGTCGAGCAGGTAGCGGGCGTTGAAGCCGATCTCGATGGCGTCGGAGTCGTACTGTACCGGCAGCTCCTCGGTGGCGCTGCCGCTGTCCGGGTTGTTCACCGAGAGCACCAGCTTGCCGTCGCCCAGATTGAGCTTCACCGCGCGGCCCTTGTCGCTCGACAGCGTCGAGACGCGGTCGACGGCGTGCGAGAAATCCGCGTTGGAGACGTTCAGGACCTTGTCGTTGGCCTGGGGAATCACCCGCGCATAGTCCGGGAAGGTGCCGTCGATCAGCTTGGACGTGAGCACCACATGGCCCGCGACGAACCGGATCGTCGAGGCCGACAGCTCCACATGCACGGCCTCCTCCGCGCCCTCGATCAGCTTGTGCAGCTCGAAGACCGTCTTGCGCGGAATGATGATGCCGGGCATGCCGGCCGCCCCCTCCGGCAGCGGCGCCTCCACCTGGGCCAGCCGGTGGCCGTCCGTGGCCACGGCGCGCAGCGCATCGGCGCCGTCGTCGTCGGCGATGGCGTGCAGGTAGATGCCGTTCAGGTAGTAGCGCGTCTCCTCCGTCGAGATGGCGAACCGCGTCTTCTCGATCAGCCGCTTCAGATCCGCCACGGGGATGTCGAAGGCATGGCTCATGTCGCTGACGCTCAGATTCGGGAAATCGTTCGGCGGCAGCACCTGCAGGGCGAAATGCGCCTGACCGGACGACAGCGACAACCGGCCCTCGTCGGGACCGAGCGACAGCTCGATCTGGACGCCATCGGGCAGCTTGCGCACGATGTCGTAGAAGGTGTGGGCGGCGAGCGTGGTGGCGCCCGGGCTGGCCACGTCCGCGCCGGCGCTCTCCACGACGGCGATGTCGAGGTCCGTCGCCATCAGCTTGAGCGTGCCGTCCGCCGCCTCCAGCAGCACGTTCGACAGGATCGGGATCGTGTTGCGACGCTCCACGACGCTCGTAACGTGAGACAGCGCCTTGAGCAGCGCGCCTCTCTCGATGATCAAACGCATAGCCACCTTATGTCTGGTCGCCAGCTCTCCCGTCTCCCAAAGGCAATGGGTCTGCGAAACAGGAACCGTGGCATCTCAGGACCGTATCTGAGTGAGCCCGCGGCCCCGAAACGGCGATGGCGATACGCCAGACCGTGACGGAGCGCGGCGTTGAAAGACATCTGAACCCCGGAAAGTGGCGCGGGACGACGGATTTGGCAAGAGGCAGCCTTACAGGCATGGAGACGCGGACGACCGGTGCCATGCGCCCCCGGTCCGCCGCATCACTCCCTGAGCATGCGCTTCAGCAGCTCGACCTCCTCCTTCATGCCCGGATCGCCCTTCATCAGCTCGTCGATCTTGCGGATGGCGTGCAGCACCGTCGTGTGATCGCGGTTGCCGAAACGGCGGCCGATCTCCGGCAACGAGCGCGACGTGAGCTGCTTGGCCAGATACATGCCGATCTGCCGCGGCCGGACGATGGACCGGGTGCGGCGGCTCGACAGCAGATCGCTGCGGTTGACGCCGAAATGCTTGGAGATGATGCGCAGGATATCGTCGATCTTGACGCGCTTGGGCTCGATGCCCCGGGTCAGGTCCCGGATGATGAACTCGGCGGTCTCCAGCGTGATCGGCTGCTCGGTGAGCTGATAGGCCGCCCTGAGCCGCAGGATCGATCCTTCCAGCTCCCGCCCGCTCTCCGTGATGCGGTTGGCCAGGAACTCGATGACCTCGTCGGGAATGACGAAGCTCGGGTCGCGCTCGGCCTCCTCGGCCGCGCGCTTCTCCAGGATCTGGGTGCGCAGCGCGTAGTCCATGGGCCCGACCTCGGCGACCAGGCCGCCGGCAAGGCGCGAGCGCATGCGCGCGTCCAGCTTCTCGAGCTGCGCCGGGGCGCGGTCGGCGGCCACGGCCACCTGCTGCCCGCCGTCGATCAGCGAGTTCAGCGCGTGGCAGAACTCCTGCTGAATGGTCGGCCCCTGCAGGAACTCCAGATCGTCGATCAGCAGGATGTTGATGCCGCGCAGGGTCTCCTTGAAGGCCACGGCGTCGCGCGCCCGGAGCGCCTGCACGAAGCGCGACATGAACCGCTCGGCGGTGAGGTAGAGGATCCGCGTCTCGGGCTGCCGCCGGCGCACCTGCCAGGCGATGGCATTGAGGAGATGCGTCTTGCCCAGGCCGACCTGCCCGTGAATGTAGAGCGGGTTGTAGCGCAGCGGCGTCTCCGAGACGCACTCCGCCACCTCCTGCGCCGCCGCGTGCACCAGCTTGTTCGAGCGGCCGACGACGAACGACTCGAAGGTGAGCCGCGGGTCCAGCGGCGAGCCCTCGAAGCCGTCATGGCCCGTGACCAGCTCCGCCGGATTGTCGTGATCCGCGCCGTTCTTGACCGCCGGCCGGGCCACCGGCTCACGCGCCGGGGCGGACGACCGGCGCGGGCCTTTGACGGCCTGCTCGGCGAGATCGTGGGGCGTGCGCACCCGGAACTCGATCCGGTCCACATTGGGGAATTCCGCGTTGCAGCAGTCGCACACGCGTTCCTGGTAATGCGATTGCAGCCAGTTCTTCAGGAAGCGGGTCGGCACGGACAGGTGCAGCGTGGCACCGTTGACCGCGTCAAGCTCCACACGGCCAAACCAGCTCGTGAAGACATCCTCGCCGAGCTCCGTGCGCAGCCGCTTTTTGGTCCGAACCCATTTCTCTTGTACGCCGTGACGGTCTTCTTCTTTCGTTTCCACCTTTGTATGCCCCGCTCTCGTCACCGCCACCGCGCAAGCGCGGCCACGGCCCCCAGCCCATCCGGCACAACTGCCGATTCGGTTCCAAGTCCATCCGAACCGGAAACCCGCTTGAAATCCGATCTCCCTACCCTTGCACCCAAGGGAGATCCGCGGCTTTCCAGCCCTCGACGGTGCCGCGGTGCCGGCTTGCGTCGGGAGGTCCTTCGAACCCCTCCGTCACATTATGGCACGCACGAAAACCCGCCTCGGCCATCGCTCGCGCTGCTGCGAGACTCCGGCCACCCGAACGGCAGATAAAATAGAGGTTCGTGTGTTGCCCCACGCCGGAGGCAACAAGGTCAGATATGAGCTGGTCGACAAAGGACGGATTGACCTGTCCGTCCGGAAAGGTCTGCCACTCGATCAGGATCGGCTGCTTGCCGAGCCCGGACAGATCCGGGACCCCGACAAAGGCCCATTCCGCGCGCGTTCTGACATCGATCAGTTGCGCATTGGGATCGCTCTCGAGTTGCTGCCAAACCTCCTTGACTTCGACCTCTTTGACACCGGTACGCTCTTCTGACTCGGCCACGATACTCCGTCGCCCCCCACTGCGAAAAGCTACCCGTTGCGAGACGAGCTCGCCACGGTCACCCACCATTTACGCAAACTACAAAGTGCCTGACAACCTAAAGTCGCAAATTCGACATAAGAGCCTTGCCCACCGTGGCTTAAATGACACAGATAGACTCTCCAGTTGCTTCATGGCACCGGGGAACTACTTGCACTAAACTATATGGAGGGGGAAAACCCCGTTCGGTTCATTAATAATACACACGCCCTCAGGGCCTTTCAAGCGTCGAATCTCGCCCCCCGGGCGAGGACTGACGCACCGGCTCCGGGCCCGAAATTCGGCCCGAAACCCGCCGAAAATTCCAACTCTCTGGGATTCCTGAGGGAATCCCGTCCCGCGTGCATCGGCGGCGTGTCACACCGGAACCGGGCCGCGCGGAGCGGCGCCCGCGAGACGGGCAAAATCGCGGCCCGAGGCAGCGCCGCGCGCTGTCGCCGTACCGTCACATTAAGGCGTTGAATCTGCACGCGATTGGATTTTGCGGCGCCGGAAACACAAAGCCCGGCCGGAGCCGGGCTGTCACTTCATTGCAACAGAGTCAAAAAAATGTGGAAACCCCGAGCGCTACGCCCCCATGGCACGGATGCGGGCCGACAGGCGCGAAATGCGGCGTGCCGCCGTGTTCCTGTGGATCACGCCCCTCTGCGCGGCGCGCGCAATCTGCGGCTGTGCCGCCTTCAGGGCCTCCTGCGCCGCCGCCTGATCGCCGGCGGCGATGGCCGTCTCGACCTGGCGGATGAAGGTCCGCATGCGGCTGCGGCGCGACTTGTTGACTTCGGTGCGCCGGCTGATCTGGCGAACCGCTTTCTTGGCAGACTTGGTATTGGCCATTGCCTCGACTCGTTCTGGCGATATGGGTTGGGAATCCGTATACGCGCGGCCGGCGGTCCCGTGCCGGCAGCGGCGGTTTCGCCCGTGTATATCGTCGTGCCCCGACTCCGTCAATAGATCCGGGCGCGCCCCGCGAAACTGGCATGCAAATCGCATAACAGCGGGGTATGCGACGCAATTTCCATGAAGATTTCGCACGCGAGGAGGTTCCGCCTCCGTCTGCCCGCTCCACCGGCCTGGTGTTTGCGGGCGTGGCCGCGATCGTCGGTGTGTTTTTCTGGGACAGCCTGACGGTGCTGGGCGCGTGCTTGGGGCTTTCGGCCCTGCTGGCCATGGTGAGCTGGCTGCGGCCGGCGCTTCTGGAGCCGGTGAACCGGCTCTGGTTCCGCTTCTCGCTGCTGCTCTACCGGATCGTCAACCCCATCGTCATGCTTCTCATGTATGCGGTTGCCATCGTGCCCACCGGCCTGGCGATGCAGCTCCTTCGGGATCCCCTGCGCGCCAAGCGGCCGCGGGACGCATCGAGCTACTGGATCGAGCGCGCGGCCGAGGCGACGCCCGAGAGCTCGATGAAGAACCAATTCTGACCACAGAGAACGGGAGGCCGTCATGGCTGCAGTGGTAAAAGAGCTGTTCGCTTACATGGGCGCACGCAAGAAGTGGTGGCTGGCGCCCGTGCTCACGGTCCTGGTGACCCTGGGCGGGCTTCTGGTGATGGCGCAGGGCTCGGCGATCTCGCCGTTCATCTACACGGTCTTTTAGGCCGGCGAACCCATCGGTTCCGGGACAAAGCGGGGTTACGGCATGCGTATTCTTGGGCTTTCCGCCTTCTATCACGACAGCGCGGCGGCACTGATCGAGGACGGCCGGGTCGTTGCGGCGGCGCAGGAAGAGCGCTTCACGCGCAAGAAGCACGATCCGGCGTTCCCCGAGAGCGCGATCCGCTACTGCCTGGACGAGGCCGGCGGGCTGGATCTCGACGGCGTCGACCATGTCTGCTTCTTCGAGAAGCCGTTCGTGAAGTTCGAGCGCCTGCTGGAGACCTATCTGGCGACGGCGCCCCGGGGCTTCTCATCGTTCCGCATGGCCATGCCGGTGTGGCTGAAGGAGAAGCTCTTCCAGAAGTCCAACCTGATCAAGGCCCTGGAGCCGTTCGCGCCCTCGGGCGAGGTGGAGGAGCAGCTGCTCTTCGCCGAGCACCACCAGTCCCACGCGGCCAGCGCGTTCTGCCCCTCGCCCTTCGAGGAGGCGGTGGTGCTGACCCTCGACGGGGTGGGCGAATGGGCCACCGCGTCCGTTTCCGTGGGCCGGGGCAGGGAGCTGGAGCTGGTGCGCGAGATCCGCTGGCCGCATTCGCTCGGCCTGCTCTACTCCGCCTTCACCTACTACACAGGCTTCAAGGTCAACTCTGGCGAGTACAAGGTGATGGGGCTCGCGCCCTATGGCGAGCCGAGATACGCCGACCTGATCATGGAGCATCTGATCCACGTCAAGGAGGACGGCTCGTTCTGGCTGGACCAGAGCTATTTCGACTACGCCACGGGCCTGACCATGACCAACGCCAAGTTCGACCGCCTGTTCGGCGGCCCGCCGCGCATGCCGGAGGACCGCATCGGCCAGCGCGAGATGGATCTGGCGGCGTCGGTGCAGGAGGTGACCGAGCGGGTGATGCTGGCCATCACGCGCAATCTGGCCGAGACATACGGCATTCCCAACCTCTGTCTCGCGGGCGGCGTGGCGCTGAACTGCGTGGCCAACGGCAAGGTGCTGAGAGACGGCCGTTTCGAGAACGTCTGGGTGCAGCCGGCGGCCGGCGACGCGGGCGGCGCGCTGGGCGCGGCGCTGGCGGCCTATCACCTGCATCTGGAGCGCCCGCGCCATCTGAACGGCGCCATGGACGCCATGCAGGGCAGCTATCTGGGCCCGGAGTTCGCGCAGGACGAGATCGAGCGGCGGCTGCGGGCCGCGGGCGCCGCGTTCACGACCCATCAGGACGCCGAGCTTTACGAGCGCACCGTGGACGCGCTCGAGGCCGGCGACGCGGTCGGCTGGTTCAACGGCCGCATGGAGTTCGGGCCGCGCGCGCTCGGCGGGCGCTCGATCCTGGGCGACCCGCGCAACCCCGAGATGCAGAAATCCCTCAATCTCAGGATCAAGTACCGGGAGAGCTTCCGCCCCTTCGCCCCCTCGGTGATGGCCGAGGACGTGGCCGACTATTTCGAGCTCGACGGCGAGAGCCCCTACATGCTCATGGTCGCGAACGTGAAGCGCAACCGGCGCCGGGCCATGACCGAGGCCGAGGACGGGCTCTTCGGCATCGACAAGCTCAACGTGCCGCGCTCGGA
>JAKSBI010000417.1 GCA_022361215.1 Hyphomicrobiales bacterium
ATGATCTCGTTGGTCCGGTTCAGGCACTTCAGCAGCGTGGACTTGCCGCAGCCCGAGGGCCCGATAAAGGCCGTCACCTCGCGCTCGAAAATGTCCAGATCGACACCCTCCAGCGCCTGCTTCTCCCCATACCAGAAGCTGACACCCCGCACCGCGATCTTGGCGCCGTGCTCCGCGTCGTGCGTGGGGTGATCGCCCACATGCAGATCGTAATCAATAAGCATCTCGTTCATGGGTCGCGTCGCCTCGTGCCGTTGGACCGAGACGAGTATCGCGGCCGGCGGGACGCGGCGGCGTTGATTTGGGTCAAGAGTTGGGGGAGTTGTTTGGGGATTTTTTATGTGACGGATTTGTGACAAACATAACTTTATCTATATATATTTTTTAATGCTGCCTATCATATAATATCTTATAAATAAATCCCATCAAATGGATGGACGAATTCAAATTTTCGCCGATCAGCCCCGCGACGCCACAGCGGCAGCAGAGATATCTCGGCCACGTCAATGGATTCCCACCACGGGCTGCCCTCAATCCACAGCTTACGACCTTTCCTGTTGCCCTCACCTGCCGCTTAGCGAACAATTGGCGGCAAAAGGCGAAAGTAATGGATCAGTTGCGGCAACACATCCATGCGATTGAGGCCGGAAGCGTCAAATGCATCGTCGGGCCGGAGTTCGACGATGTTCGCCGCAAAATCGAAGAGGCTTTTACGGCTGGAGAGCCCGCCGTCCTGATCAGGCGCCTCAGCGAAGTCCCGCCTGCGGCGGAGCTCATCGACGACCTGATTTCCAGGCTGGCGGATGCGGCACTTGGACTGTGGCCCGCTTGGTACCCACACGCCGATGGCAGCCTCGTGCCCGATCCAACACCGGACAGCCCATACCTGCGCCGACAGCTCAGACGCCTGCTGGCCGGCTTACCCAGACTGTCCGTGAATTGGGCCCTCCGGGCCATCGCCGCGGCTTCTTCGGGGCGCTCGCCGGGCTTGCCGCAATTCACCCGGGAAGTGCAGCTCCAGCAACTCGGCCTTGCCGTCAGCGGCGTCGGTCTCCGCATCGTCATCGTGCTCGACGCGAGGGAGCAGAGCGATGCCGGGCTTGAGAACCTGGTGCATGCGGCGGAATGGCTGGCGCGGCAGGGTGAGATGGCCGTTGCGCTCATGATCCCGGCCGAGCTTGCCGACCGCAGCGCCCTCGAGCGCGTCATGTTCGGGGCCGTCGCCCTGTCGCAACCCGATGGGCATACGGACTGGCGCGAGGTCGACGAGGCCAACGGCCACCCGTCGCGCGCTCTGCCGAGCCATCCCGCGGAGGCGAACGATGTCTGGCTCTGGCCCGTCCTCGGCCGACCCCACCCGAACAGCCCGGGCGAGCTCAAGCTCGCGCAGGCGCTCATGGCCGATGCCGAGCTGTCCGCCCTGTTCCGCTTCAACCAGAGGGTGGAGACCGTTCACAAGAGCCATCCGATCGTCGACCTCTTGTGGGAAGACGGCCGCGTCGTCGTCGAGATCGACGGGCGGACGCATTGGCAGCCTGACCAATATGCCGCCGACCGCCATCGGGACTTCCAGCTCCTCGTCACCGGTTATTTGGTTCTCCGGCTGCCGCACGACGAAGTCATGCGCGACACCGAGCATGCGGTTGAGAAGATCCGCAACGTCGTCGAATATCGCAGAGGGACACAGCAGACTATGGAGCGGCGGCCATGAGCATTTCCTGTTCACCTACACAGACCCTGATCCTGTGGCTTCTGATAGCCAAGGGCGGGGAGGGCTACCAGAAGGACATGAAGCCCGAGCCTTCAAGGCGGGACCGACAAGCGCTGGAAAATGCAGGATTGATCACGAGCGAGCCGAGAGAACGTCGCGCCATCTGGATTGAGGTCACAGATGCAGGCTGGGCCTGGGCGAACGATAACCTGGATGCGGAGCTGCCGCTGAAAACGCAGAGTGCGGGACCGATCCTACAGGCATGGCTGACGCATTTACATCGCTACATGAAGCGCCGCGGCGTCGCGCTCGCGGACATCGTGTCCGATGTCACCGCACCGGATAAGCCGATTGACGGGCCAACCGAGGACATCGCCGACACTCTGACAGGCCGAATCAGAAGCGCCTATCTGAACGCCAGCCAGGGAGCCTGGAACAAGCGCGTCCATCTCCACGAGTTGAGGCGCATTCTGAATGACGTTCCAAGGCCGGAACTGGATCAGACATTGCTGAATATGCAGAGCAACGCCGAGCTGATGCTTTTCGGGCTCGACGACAAGCAGGAGATCACACCCGCGGACCGGAGCGCCGCCATCCAGATCGGCGGCGAGCCGCGGCATGTCTTACGAATGGGAGGATAGTGCATGGGTAGCGCGCTGAAGGCGCTGGGCTCGGTTGATTTCGATTGGACGCGCCATCTCCAGAGCGTGTGGGACGATGCCGCCTATGACGTTGCCGAGCTCAACGGCACGTTGGCGGAATCCATCATCGCGCAGATCCTCGCCTGCAAGGAGCCCGGCGCGCGGTCGCCGCTTGGCAGAATCGTCATCGGGCAGGGAGGGGCCGGCAAAACGCATTTGGTCGGCAAGCTGCGGAAGCGAATGTGGGAGGAGAACGGCTGGTTCGTGCTCTTCGATCTCGCGGATGTGAACGATTTTTGGGCGACCGCCGCCCTCGGATACCTTCAGTCGTTGCAACAGGCCTATTCCGAGTCGGAAGGCCTGACGCAGGGAGACGAGATCCTGCTTCGACTCTGCGCCGAAACGCCCACGATCGGACAGGCGCTCAAGTCGAGTTACCCGGTCATATTCAATGGCAAGGGTGACGACATATTCCAGCTCGCAGATGCCATCGTCGATGCCTTGCGGACACCCTACCGCAAGGAGACACAACGGCATCGCAATGTCATCCGCGCCTTCGTCACGCTTCAGGCACACGATCCCGAAGTCTCCGATATGGCGTATAGCTGGTTGCAGGGCGTGACGACGGAAGACAGTCCGTTCGGCCCGACAGTCGGGGCACGTGATGTCATACGCGGACTGTCATGGCTCATGAGCCTTTGCGGCCCCACGCTCCTTGTCGTTGATCAGATCGATGCCATCGTCGGCGCCCATCGGCACGCGCTTGAAGCCGGAGAGGCTGCAAATGGCGGGCAGGACCTCAAAGCGCTGGCAATCATCGACGGTCTCGCGGGTGGGCTGATGGACCTCCGAGACATAACATCTCGCACGATTACGGTTCTGTCCTCCCTCGAGACGACCTGGGAGATCCTGGAGCAGCGCGCGCACGCACCGGCGATGGCTCGTTTCAAGCCTCCGGACTATGTCAGGCCGATAGCCGACGGCTCCATGGCGCAAAATATGGTGGCCGGCCGCCTCGCGCCTGCCTACGAGCGGCATGGATATGCCCCCCAATATCCGAGCTGGCCGTTCCATCCCGACGCCTTCAAAGCAACGGTCGGCTGGCTGCCGAGAGAGCTTCTAAGGCGCTGCGATGCACACATTCAGCACTGTCTGACAAACAACAGTGTGAGCGAATTGACCGCGTTCGACGGTGCCGGACCAGAGCCGGCTCCGCCTCCACCGACGGACGCGATCGAGGCGAAGTTCAACGAGCTGCGCGAGAAGGCGTCGATCGATGACTTCCGCGATCCGTCCAAAGGCGCAAATCTGCTCTCTGCCGTACTGCTCGACGCGCTGCGCTGCTATGTGCTCCAGTCCGAACTGCCGGACGATGTCGACCTTCTGGTCGAGGACGATCCCCGTAAGCGCCGGCCCGCGCTTCATGCCCGGCTCCGCCGCGTTTTCCTGAACGAAGGCGGCCGCGAGGTGCATCATTGCTTCCGTGCCATTCCGCATTCGAACGCCATAGCCTTTCAGGCCCGTCTTAGGGCGGCCATGACGGCCGCCGGCATCGATCTGGCTCTGCCGTTTCGACACCTCTTCATCATTCGACGCGATCCACCGCCCAGTGGCCCCAAAACACGCCAGATGTGCGAGGATTTCAAGAAGGCCGGCGGGACGTTCGTCCAGCTTGGAAAGGACGGCCTGCGCACCATGTTGGCGCTTCGGAGCCTGTATCTGAAGCCGCCGGACGGCTTCGAAGCCTGGCTCAAGCAACGCCGACCGCTGTGCGACATCTCACTCTTCAAGGAAGCCGGCCTCTGCGGCGACACCGTTTGCGAACAACCCGCCGAGCGCTCTGAGCAGCCCCGAGACTCAGGCAAGCCAGACCCCAAGCCGGCAACCGCCCCACCGCCTTCCGGCAGACAGCCCGAGCAACCGGCCGCGCCACAGCCGAGAGAGCCGGAGCCGCCTACGCCAACGCCATCACCGCACACGGAGATCCCGGTCGGCCGGAGACTGGTTGCCGGCGTGCCCGAGCAGCCGCGCTCGCTGGCGCTGGGCCTGTTGCCCCGCCACACCGCGATTCTCGCCGGCAGCGGATCCGGCAAGACGGTCCTGCTGCGCCGGATCATCGAGGAAGCCGCCCTGCTGGGCGTGCCTGCGATCGTGCTGGACACCAACAACGATCTCGCGAGGCTCGGCGATCCCTGGCCCGAACAGCCGCCTCAATGGCAGGACGAGGATGCCGAGAAGGCACGGTCCTACGGGCACGAGGTCGAGGCCGTGGTCTGGACGCCCGGCCTGATGGGCGGCAACCCGGTCGTATTGGCGCCGATCCCGGATTTCGAGGCGGTCCGGGGCGACGCGGACGAGCTTCGCCAGACGATCGTCATGGCCCATGCCACTCTGACGCCGCTCGTCGGCGCGACGGGACAGAAGGGCGTCCTCAAGGAAGGCGTGCTGATGCATGCCTTGCAGCATTTCGCCCGGGGCGGCCACGACGGGCTCGACGGCTTGGTGCGCCTCCTGTCCGATCTCCCGCACGAGGTCAGCGACATCGACAAGGCCGACGCCCTGGCCAACGACATGGCCAACCAGATCAGGGCGGCCATTGCCAAGAACCCGTTGCTGGGCGACGTCGGCACGCCGCTCGACCCGCACACACTGTTCACCTCTCCGACCGGCCGAACCCGGATCTCCGTCATCAACTTCAGCGGCCTTCCGGCCGACGAGGCCAAGCAGTCCTTCGTCAATCAGCTCCAGATGACGCTGTTTTCCTGGGTCAAGAAGAACCCGGCACCCGTCGGCCGGCCGCTCACGGGCCTGCTCGTCATGGACGAGGCCCAGAACTTCGCGCCCTCGCAGAAGAACACGCCGTGCAAGGAGAGCACCGTCGGCCTCGTGGCCCAGGCGCGCAAATACGGGCTCGGCATGATCTTCGCGACCCAAGTCCCGAAGGGCATCGACAACAAGATCGTCAGCAACTGCACCACCCACTTCTACGGCCGCATGAGCGCACCGGCCACGATCCAGGCCATCCAGGAGCTGATGGCCTCCAGAGGCGGACGCGGAGACGACATCGGCACCCTCAAGGCCGGGCAGTTCTACTATTCGACGGAAGGCGTCGAGGCGCCGGAGAAGCTGCAAACCCCGCTCTGCCTCAGCCACCACCCGCAAAACCCGCTCAGCCAGGAGGACGTGGTCGATCGTGCGCGGTTGCATCGTGCCGCAGCTACCGGAGAGGCCGCGTAGTCAAGAGTTGCGAGCGCAATCCATCGCTCGCATTCTCTCCGCCTCCCCTCACTCCGCCGCCGGCGCCAGCCGCGGCCACACCGGCAACAAATCCTCCGCCTCGCCCGAGGCCGTGGCCAGCGGCGGCGCGTCGGCGGCCGTGGCGATCCGCTCCGCCGGCGCGTCCGCGTAGAACGTCGTCCGCTGGCGCGCCGGCCGTCCGGCGCGCGCGATCAGGGCCTCCATGGCCTGGGGCGAGAGCTCCTGGCCGTGGGCGGCGCCGGCGGCGCGGGTGATGG
>JAKSBI010000304.1 GCA_022361215.1 Hyphomicrobiales bacterium
GGCGAGGGCACCGCTCCGGTCCAGGCCGACGCAGCGCTCGTGCCAGCGGTCGGCGCGGTGCACGAACTGGCGCACCGGCAGGGCGTCCAGGAACTCGTTCGCGATCACGATCGCCGGTCCCGCGGGAACCGCGTCGAGCGTGGCGTGCCATCGCGGGTCGGAGCCGACGGTGCGCAACGTCTCGGCCTGCCGCACCCGCAGCACCGGGCTGGTCTCGACCAGATGAAGCTCCACCGCGTCGAGAAACGCCGGCACCAGCCGCGCGGCGCGCAGCGCGTCCGCCATCAGCGTGCCGCGGCCGGGCCCGAGCTCGATCAGCCGGACGCAAGGCGGCGCGCCCATGCCGCGCCAGACCTCGACGCACCAGAGCCCGATCAGCTCGCCGAAGATCTGACTGATCTCCGGTGCCGTTGTGAAGTCTCCGTCGCGGCCGAAGGGGTCGCGCGTGCGGTAGTAGCCGAAGCCCGGGTCCGCCAGGCAGGCCTCCATGAACGCGGCGATGGTGATGGGGCCGCTCTCGGCGATGCGCTGCTTCAACAGCTCCGTGGGCGAGGTGCGCTGGGCCTGCATTCAGGTTGTCGCGGGCTGCTTGTGATAGGCGCGCCAGATCACGAAGGCGCCGACCAGCACCATGGGCAGCGAGTAGGCGATGCCGGGCGTGATCAGGCCGACGGAGAAGGCGTGGTCCGGGTCGAACTGGCGGAAGTGCTCGGCCGTGGACCGGGTGACGCCGTAGCCGATGAAGAAGACGCCCGAGACCACGCCGGGCAGGGCGAGCGACTTGCGGCCATGGGTGAAATAGCGGCAGACCAGGAACAGCAGCAGGCCCTCCAGCGCGGCCTCGTAGAGCTGGCTCGGATGCCGCGGCTCGGGACCGCCGTCCGGAAACACCATGGCCCAGGGCACGTCGCTGACGCGGCCGAACAGCTCGCCGTTGACGAAGTTCGCCAGCCGGCCGAAGAACAGCCCGATGGGCGCCGCGGCGCAGGCCACGTCCGCCACCGACAGCATCGGGATGCGCTTGACGCGCGCGAACAGATAGACCGCGAGACAGACGCCGAGCAGCCCGCCATGGAAGGACATGCCGCCGGTCCAGAGCTTGACGATATCCTCCGGGTGCGCCGCGAAATGGCTGGGCTCGTAGAAGATCACGTAGCCCAGGCGCCCGCCCAGGACCACGCCGAGCGTGGTCCACAGCAGCAGGTCGTCGGCGATGTCCGGCTTGGCCGGCGGCGGGCCGTGCCAGAGTGCCGCAGCCTTCAGCAGCGACCGGGCGTAGAGCCAGCCGAACAGAAGCCCGAACATGTAGGCGAGGCCGTACCATCGCACCTCGACGGGGCCGAGCGCGAACGCCACCGGGTCGATGACGGGGAAGGGCAGGGCGAGGAGGCTCATGCAAAGCTCCTTCAGTAGCGGCCCACACATGGTCCGTGCGGGCCCGCGCTGTCAAGAGTGCGGAGGGTACGGACGCTTGATTGCGCGCCACGTCGGTACCATAGTCTGGCGAGATCCCTGTGACCGGCCCTAGGGCCTGTTGAGGCTCACCTTGTGGATGCTGGTTTTGCGAGATTGGCTCAGCTTTAGGAACGAGGGCGCAGGACATGCCTTGCATATTCAAGCCCGAGTGACGCGGAGATGGGCCAATCTCGCGAAATCCCGAAGGGACGGGTCGCCTTTGACCGCTGGACGTCGTTGCGAAAAGCTAGAAGTGGAAGACACTACGTCGCTTTCCGCGCCTAGCCAGCGGTCAAAGGCGGCCCGCCAGCACCACAAGGTGAGCCTCAACAGGCCC
>JAKSBI010000263.1 GCA_022361215.1 Hyphomicrobiales bacterium
CGCGCGTTCAAGGTGATGTACAGATAGCCGTTCAGGTCCGGGATCTGGCCGGCGGCCATGTCGAACAGCAGAAAGGCGCCGTGCTTGGCGATGGCCGTGTCGGAGGTCGGGTTCGACAGGATGAAAGCGTCGATGCGGCCCAGCTCGAACGCCGCGAGCAGCTCCCGGCTGCCGCCGACGAACACGACCGTGGCATCGGATTCCGGGTTGTAGCCGGCCTGCTCCAGCATATAGAGCGCCAATTGATGGGTGCCGCTGCCGGCGCCGGTGACGCCGATCTTGAGGCCCTTCAGCGCCTTCAGGCGATCTTCCACGCTGGAGCCCTCGGTCAGGCCGCGCTTCTTGGCGATGTCGCCCTGCATGACCACGTTCGAGGCGTACTGCGTCAGCAGAGCGGCGAAGATCCTGACATCCGTCCCCTGCTGCGCCGCGCGCATGGCCGCCGCCGGCGTGCCCGGATAGACGTGGGTGTCGCCGCCGATCACGGAGGCCAGGGCCGAGCCGCCGCCGGCCTTGAAGATCTGCAGCTTGGCCTCGATGCCGCGCTCGCCGAAATAGCCCATGACGTCGGCGGCGTAGACCGGCAGATAGAGCATGCCGACGCTCGGCATGGCGAAGGTGACCTTGTGCGCGTCCTTGGCGGCGGCCGGCAGCGCCGCTCCCGCGAGCAGCAGCGCCAGCCCCGCGGCCGCCCCGGCAATACGGTTTCGAATGGTCATTTGAGCGTTACTCCCTGTTGTGCCGCATCGTTGTCGGGATTGGGAAAGAGCAGGACCGGTCCGTGCCTAGATGGACATCTCGCGCTTGTCCTCCACGACCTTCCACGGCATGGCCTTCCGCTCGATGAACTTCACCGAGACATTCAGCGCCAAGGCCAGCACCATGATGGCGATCAGCGCGGCGAACATCCCCGAGGTGTCGAACTGCCCCGAGGCGTCGGCGAGCAGGTAGCCCAGCCCCTTGTTGGAGGCGATCAGCTCGCCCACGATCGCGCCGATCAGGGCATAGGGCACGGAGAGGCGCAGGCCGTTGAACACCCAGGTGATCGCGGAGGGGATCACGACCTTGCGCAGGATGTCTCTTTCGTTCGCGCCCATCAGCCGCATGATGGCGATCTGCTCGCGGCTGACGGAGCGGACGCCGGAATAGGTGTTCAGGAACACCAGAAAGAACACGATGGTCGCGGTCAGGTAGATCTTCATGTCGATGCCGATGCCGAACCACAGGATGAACATCGGCGCGAGCGCGATCTTGGGCAGGCTGTAGAACATCATGATGAAGGGATCGAGCACGTCCGCGAGCGTCTGCGCCCGGCCGAGGACGACGCCGAAGGTCATGCCGATCGCGCTGCCCAGCAAAAAGCCCAGCAGCGCCTCGATGCTGGTGATGCCCGCGTGGTAGAACAGCTTGCCCGAGGCCGCCCAGATATAGAGCGTCTCCGCGATCTCCGTCGGCTTGCCGATGAAGAAGTCGGAGATCAGGCGGCCTGCCGCGGCCTGCCAGAAGGCGACGATTGCCACCAGCAGCACGGCGCGGGCGAGCCATATGCGATGGCGGCGCCGGCGCTCGGCCTGCCTGCGCTTCTCGGCCGCGCTCCGCGGGCCCTGCCGGGCGCCCGCCGCCGACAGCGGGGCTGCGGGAGGTTGCGTGGCATCGGCCATCTCAGCCCTCCATCTGCTCGATGTCCGGAGACAGCAGGTCCCAGAGCTCGGCCGTCAGGTCCCGGTAGGTCTGATTGTGGCGCAGCCCCATGAGGTCGCGCTCGCGCGGCAGCGGCACATCGACCACCCGCGCTATGGTGCCCGGCCGATGGGTGAACGCCACGCAACGGTCGGC
>JAKSBI010000333.1 GCA_022361215.1 Hyphomicrobiales bacterium
GGATCACCCAGTCCAGCTCCTGCGCGGCCCACTCATCCGAAAGCCCGTCCAGCTCGGGCCACTCCGAGAGGATCAGCATCTCGTCGCGTCCGCCCGCACGCTCGCCCAGGCGCTGCCAGAGCTCCTCCGTGATGAAGGGCGTGAAGGGATGCAGCAGCTTCAAGGCCTGATCGAGCGCCCAGGCCGCTGTCGCGCGGGTCTCCGCCTTGGCGGCCTCGTCGTCGCCCTGGAGCAACGGCTTGATCAGCTCCAGATACCAGTCGCAATAGATGCGCCAGACGAACTGGTAAACGGCGCCCGCCGCCTCGTTGAAGCGGTAGCTGGCGATGCCCTCGGTGACGGCCGCCGCCGCCTTCTCGACCTCGCCGGCGATCCACCTGTTGACCGTCAGCTCGGGCGAGCGCGGATCGAAGTCCGGGCGGGTGACGCATTCGTTCATCTCGAGGAAGCGCGCCGCGTTCCACAGCTTGGTGCCGAAGTTGCGGTAACCCTCGACCCGGGACTTGGCGAGCTTGATGTCGCGGCCTTGCGCGGCCATGGCCGCCAGGGTGAAGCGTAGCGCGTCGGCGCCATAGGCATCGATCAGTTCCAGGGGATCGATGACGTTGCCCTTGGACTTCGACATCTTCTGGCCCTTCTCATCGCGGACCAGGGCATGGATGTAGACCGTGTGGAACGGCACCTCGTCCCTGAAGTGCAGGCCCATCATCATCATGCGCGCAACCCAGAAGAAGATGATGTCGAAGGCCGTGACCAGGACGTCCGTCTTATAGTAGCGCGCGAGCTCCGGGGTCTCGTCCGGCCAGCCGAGCGTCGAGAACGGCCAGAGCGCGGAGGAGAACCAGGTGTCCAGAACGTCCGGGTCGCGATAGAGCGGCGCGGGACCCGGATCGGCCCTATAGTCTATGACAAACTGCTGCTTCGCCTCTGCATATTGCTCAAACGAGGCATGAAACTCGACTGGTCGACCATAATACTCTTCGGCTTCGCGCCTAACATCATCCTCCGTCAGGCCGACAAAAATCGCTTCCTCGTTCAGATTAGGATGATCGAGTGGCTTCTGCATGCTGAGCCCGTACCAGGCCGGTATCTGATGACCCCACCAGAGCTGGCGCGAGATGCACCAGGGCTGGATGTTGCGCATCCACTCGAAATAGGTCTTCTCCCAGGTCTTGGGCACGAAGACCGTGTCACCCTGCTCCACCGCCGCGATGGCCGGCTTGGCCAGGGTGGCCGCGTCCACGTACCACTGCTCGGTCAGATAGGGCTCGATAACCACGTTGGAGCGGTCGCCATACGGCACCACGTGGGTGTGGTCCTCGATCCGCTCCAGCAGGTCTTGCGCCTCGAGATCGGCGACGACCCGCTTGCGGGCCTCGAAGCGGTCGAGACCCCGATAGGCCTCCGGCGCGTTGTCGTTGATGCAGGCGTGCCGGTCGAAGATGTTGAGCATCTCCAGGTCGTGGCGGCGGCCGACCTCGAAGTCGGTGAAGTCATGGGCGGGCGTGATATTGACGGCGCCCGAGCCCTGCGCCGGGTCGGCGGGCAGATCGGCGACGATCTGGAGGCGGCGGCCGACCAGCGGCAACAAAGCGTGCTTGCCGATCAGGTCCTGGTAGCGCTCGTCGTCCGGATGGACGGCGACGCC
>JAKSBI010000162.1 GCA_022361215.1 Hyphomicrobiales bacterium
GAGTGCCATGAGGGGATGGTGCCAGCGCGGCTAGATACAGGGCGGCCCGCCGTCGACGATGACGGTGCCGTCGATCTGGAAAGTGCCGGTGAAGCCGCCGGCGCCGCTGCAGAGCAGGCCGCCAATGGCCGCGTCGTTGACGTTGCCGGCGCCGTTGAACGTGTTGCCGCCGCCGGCGAACTCGAGCAGGTTTAGGCCGATTGTCCCGGCGAAGGTGGTGGTGTCGAGGCTCGCCGTATTGTTGGCGCCCATCGCCAAGCCGCTATCGCCGGTGTTGGCGATGGTCGTGTTCGAGATCGTCACGGTGTTGTTCTCCTCGAGCGCGATGGCATTGTCGCCCGCCCCCGTGACGGTCGTGTCCGAAATCGTCACCGTGTTGTTTTCATTGATGAAAATTCCGTCGTCGGCGGTGTTCGCGATGGTCGTTTGAGCGATCGTGACATTGCTGTTGTTGGCCCCGAAGACGATGCCGTCGTCCGTGTTCGCGATGGACGTCTGAGAGATCGCGATGCCGCTGCTGCCGTTGCCGAATATGATGCCGTCGCCGCCGGCCGTGTCGACGGTCACGGTGTTGAAGCTGATGTTGGTGGTGTCGTTGCTGAACTCGAAGCCGTTGGCGGCGGCGTTGCTGACGGAGACGTTCGCGAAGGTCACGTTGTTGGCTCTGCTGGCGAACCGGATGCCGTCACTGCCGGTCGTGTCGACGGTCACGTTCTCGAAAATCATGCCGTCGGCGTCGAGGCCGATGCTCATGCCGATATTGCCGGTGTTCGCAACGGTCACGTTCCGGAACGTGAAGTTCTGAGCCCGGGAATTGATGTCGAATCCGCGGTTAGCGGTGTCGGTGACGGTCACGTTTTCGAACGTGAAGTTTCGGGCGTCGACATCGATGTTGATTCCACGGTTGCCGCTGTTCGCGATGGTCACGTTTTCGAAGGCGAAGTCGTTGCCGCGGTTGTTGACATCGATGCCGCGGCCGTTGACGTCCGTGATGGTCACGTTCTTGAACCGGACGTTGCTGTTGTCCTGGTCGAGATCGATGGCGTCACTGTCGATTCTCTGGATGGTGGTGTTGGCGACCAGGATCTTGTTGTTGTTTCGCTCGAAATCGATGGCGCTGGCGCCCATGTCCGTGATCGTGGTGTCGGTGATGGCGACGTTGAAAAGGCCGTCGGCAATGGACGCCACGCCGTCATTGTCGCCACCCGCGGCTAAGCCGCCGCCCTGGATGCCGAGGCCCGCCAGATGGGTGTTGCTGTCGACGGTCACCACCACCTGGTTCAGGGTCTGGACGATCGAGGGCTTGGCGCCCGGCGCGGTGAAGCCCGCCGTCGTGCCCGTGCGTGTTCCCGTGACCTGGATGGTGGAGGCGCCGCCCTGCAGCGTCTGGCTCGGCCCGACTGTGAAGCTGCCGGTGGTAGTGCCGCCGTCGAGGACGGTCAGGCTGTTCGCGCCGTTGCCGTCGAGCGCGCCTTGCAGGTCGCCACCACCTTGTACGACCTCAGCGCGGTCGAAGCGCACGCCCGTCAGCGTGTCGAAGACGCTCTCCGCCTTGCTCTCCACCGTGACGATGTCGACATCGCGCTCGACGCGCTCCGTCATGCGCCGCTCCTGGGGCGTCAATGACGCCAGGTGCGCCGCGTAGGCCTGCTTGCTGCCGCTGCCGAAGGGGATGCGCAGGCGCACGCCGCCCTCCCACTGGTCCTCGCGCACGTCGTCGTACTGATATTCGCCCTCGAAGGTGAGGCGCGAGCCCGGCAGCGCCGCGATGACGTCGTCGATGCGCCACTCGATCCGGGCCCTGGCGCCTGCGACCTCGTCGAGCGCGTCGCCGTCGTCGAAGTAGAAGCCGCCGGCGAAGACCCTAAGCTCGTGCGAGCGGCCCCCATAGGCGGGGCCGTCCTTCAGGCCCCATCCGCCCCCATTGCCGCGGCTGCCGAAGAGCTTGTAGCCGACCTCGCCGTCGAAACCGGACAGCGGCACTTCCTCGCCGCCGATCATGAAGATGCCGTTGCCGGAGAGGACCACCTGGGCCAGCCCCGGGGCGGCCTCGGGGCCCGAGAGTGCCAGATAGCCGTTGGCGCGCAGATCCCACCTGTCGCTCAAGGCCTCGAAGCCGAAAGCAAACTGATGGAAGGTGTTGTCGAACGTGGTGTTGCGCACGTCGTAGCCGGCCCAGAGGCCGAGGTTCCAGCCGGAGCCCTGCATCTGGCGGAAGCCGAGGGCGAAGTTGCCCTCCTCGATATCGTCCTCGAAGACCTTGCCTGAGGCCTGGAAGAACATGAGCGCTACGGAGGACTGCCAGAGCGGTGCGAACAGGTCGAGCTCGCCACGGTGCCGCTCGGTGGAGAGGTAGCCGCCACCCTCGACCCAGGGCTGCCACTTCTGCGGCGAGGGCGCCGCATCGAAGGACCCGCCGGCGAGCGCCGGACCAGCCACGAGACCCGAAAGTACAAGCGCGGCCACGCCGCCAAACCACCGGCCGATCCGTATCATGCAAGGCTCCCTCTCGACCCTTTCCGGGTCGTCGTCTGAATTGCTTTCCAGTCGCCCGGATAAGGGGCGCAATCTGAAGATCAGTATACATACTAACGAGTCGACGCGAGTGGCAGAAGGTTTTCGGGGCCCAGGCGCGGGTCTTTTTCGGCTGACGTGGCCAAAGCGCAACACTTGGCGGAATGCCCGCAACCAGTGCCTGTGCTTCGCAACGGAAAGTTGCTGGAGAACCGATGTCTTGATTGGCGCGTGGCAAAAAAGAGGGGACGCCGAAGCGCCCCCTTGAGTTGAACGGTGCCTGGATCAGCAGCCGTTGACGAAAGTCTGCACCACGCCGTTCTGGTCGGTGATCTGGAGCGTGCCGGTGAAGTTGCCGGCGCCGTCGCAGAGCAGGACGCCGGGCGCGTCGTTGGTGGCGTTGCCCGTGCTGCCGGCCAGAAGCGTGTTGCCGGCGCCGTTGAAGTCGAAGACGTCGGCGCCGATGCCTGAGAAGGTGTTGTCGGACAGCGTCAGGTTGGTGTTGTCGTTTAGGAAGAGCACGCCATCGAAGGTCGTGTTCGAGATGGTGTTGCCGGACACCGTCACGTTGCTGTTGTTTTCGAAGACGAGCACGCCGTGGAGGCCTGTGTTCGAGATGGTGTTGCCCGACACCGTCACGTTGCTGTTGCCGTTGCTGACTTCCACGCCGTGGACGCTTGTGTTCGAGATGGTGTTGTCCGACACCGTCACGTCGGTGTTGAGGTCGACGATGACTATGCCGGCCCCTGCAACGGTCGAGATCGTGTTGTCCGAAATCGTCACGCCGCTGTTGGAGACGTTGAAGAATACACCATCGCTACCGCCGCTACTGACATTCGCGATTGTCGTGTGAGAGATCGCGACGTTGCTGTTGTTGTTGTTGAACCGGATGCCATGGTCGCCGGTGTTCTCGATGCTTGTGTCCGAGATCGTGATGTTGCTGTTGTTGTCGTTGAACTGGATGCCGCGGTCGCCGATGTTCTCGATGCTTGTGTCCGAGATCGTGACATTGCTGTTGTTGTCGTTGAACTGGATGCCGTCGTTGGCCGCGTTCCGGACCGTGACGTTCTCCATGGTCACGTCGCTGTTGCCGTCGGCAAACCGGATGCCATTGCCGGCAGCGCCGGTACCGTCGACGAGCACGTTGGTGAGTTTGAGTCCGCTATTGTTGCTGTCGAAGACGATGCCTTCCAGACCGGTGTTGCTGGTGGTGACGTCCTGGAGGGTCACGTCGCTGTTCCCTTCAGCGAACCCGATGCCAATGGCGACGATGTCGGAGACGTCCACGGTCTGCAATGCAATGTTCCGGTTGTTGAGACCGAAGATGATGCCGAAGGAGGAGCCTTCGACGCTGGTGCGGGAAATCAGGATCTTGTTGTGGTCATTGGTGAAGTTGATGCCGGTGATGGCTGTGTTCCGGATCGTGGTGTCGGTGATGGCGACATTTGAGACGCCGTCGGCTGCGGACTGGATGCCATGATTGTCGAAGCCTGCGCTGGGGCCGCCGCCCTGGATGCCGAGGCCGGCCAGATGGGTGTTGCTGTCGACGGTGACGACCGCTTGGTCCAGGGTCTGCTCGAGGAACGGCTTCGAGCCGGGTGCGGTGAAGCTCTTGGTGACGCCTGACTTGACGCCGGTGACCTGAATGGTCGAGCCGCCGCCCTGCAGCGTCTGGCTGGGCCCGACCGTGAAGCTGCCGGTGGTGGTGTCGCCGTCGAGCACGATCAGGCTGTTGGCCCCGTTGCCGTCGAGCGTGCCCTGCAAGTCGCCGCCGCCCTCCACGACCTCGGCGCGGTCGAAGCGAACGCCCGTCAAGGTATCGAAGACCTTCTCCTCCTTGCTCACCGTGGTGACGATGTCGACGTCGCGCTCGAGGCCCTCGGTCATGCGGCGCTCCTGCGCCGTCAGGGACGCCAGCAGCGTCGCCCTCGCATCGGTGCCGCCGCCGCCGAAGGGGATACGCAGGCGCACGCCGCCCTCCCACTGGTCGTCGCGCACGTCGTCGTACCGGACCTCGCCCTCGAAGGTGAGGCGCGAGCCGGGCAGCGCGGCAATCACGTCGTCGATGCGCCACTCGACCCGCGCCTTGGCCCCCGCAACCTCGTCGAGCGCGTCGTCGTCGTCGAAGTAGTAGCCGCCGGCGTAGACGCGGAGCTCGTGGGAGCGGCCTTGGTAAGCCGGCCCGTCCTTCAGGCCCCAGCCGCCACCGTGGCCGCTGCTGCCGAAGAGCTTGTAGCCGACCTCGCCGTCGAAGCCGGAGAGCGGCACTTCCTCGCCGCCGGTCATGAAGATGGTGTTGCCGGAGAGAAACACCTGGGCGAGCGCGGGCGAGGCCTCCGGGTCCGAGACCGCCACATAGCCGTTGGCGCGCACGTCCCACCTGTCGCTCAAGGCCTCGAAGCCGAAGGAGACCTGGTGGAAGGTGTTGTCGATCTCGGTGTTGCGCACGTCGTATCCGGCCCAGAGGCCGATGTTCCAGCCCGATCCGGTCATCTGTCGGAAGCCGAGGGCGAAGTTGCCTTCCTCGATGTCGTCCTCGAAGACCCTGCCGGTGCCCTGGAAGAACATGAGCGCGACGGAGGACTGCCAGATCGGCGCGAACAGGCTGGCCTCGCCGCGGTGCTGCTCGGTGGAGAGATATCCGCCGCCCTCGACCCAGGGCAGCCATTTCTTCGGCGCGGGCGGCGATGGGGGGCCGTCCTTCAGCCCGCCGGCCTCGGCGCCGGCAATCATGGAAATACAAAGTGCAAGCGCGGCCACGCCGCCAGCCAGCCGGTTGATCCGTGTCATTCGAGGCTCCCTCTCGACCCTTGCCGGGCCGTTGTTTGATTGACTGCCAGTGCTGCCAAAAAGGCGCTGTCTGAAAATCAGTATACAGATTAATGAGTCGAGGCGGTCGGCAGAAGGTTTTCTGGGACCGGGCGCGGGCTTTTTTTGACTGATGTGGCCAAAGCGCAACACTTGGCGAAGCACCCGCAACCAACGCTTGCAGTTGGCAATGGGGAGTTGCCGCCTAACCACGGTCTTGATTGGCAAAGGGCAAAAAAAAGGGGCGCCGAAGCGCCCCACTGAATCGAACGGTGCCTGGATCAGCAGCCGTTGACGAATGTCTGCAGCACGCCGTTCTGGTCCGTCAGCTCAAGCGTGCCGGTGAAGGTGCCGGCGCCCTCGCAGAGGTCGCTGGCGGGGGCGTCGGCGACGGTGTTGCCCGTGCTGCCGGCCGTGAGCGTGTTTCCGGCGCCGTCGAAGTCGAAGACGTCGTCGCCAATGGCCGAGAAGCTGTTGTTCGAAACAAGCACGTTGGTGTTGGCCGCAAGGAAGAGCATGCCGTCGAGCGTGTTCGATATGGCGTTGCCCGAGATAACGACGTTGTCGTTGTCGGAATTGAGGAGCATGCCAATAGGGGCGTTCGAAACGGTGTTGTCGGAGATCGTGACGGCGCTGTTGTTCGAGATGAACGCAATGCCGGCAAGGTTGGCTCCAGAGATGACGTTGTCGGACACGACGATGTTGGTGTTGGCCTGGCCGAAGCGAATGCCAATGTTGCCCGTGTCCGAGACCGTGTTGTTCGACACTGTGACGTTGCTGTTGGCATTGAGGAAGGAGATGCCGTTGATGGCCACGTTGGCGATGTTGGCGTTTTGGACCGCCACGTTCGCGTTGCCGTCGTTGAAGACGATGCCGTTGCTTCCGGTGCCGGAGATACTGATGTTCGCAAGCGTGACAGTGCTGTTGTCGTTGCCGAACGCGATGCCGTCGAAGCCGACCGTGTCGATGGTCACGTTGTCGATCGTGATGTTGCTGTTGCTGTTCAAGAAGCGGATGCCTCCGACGCCGGCATTGACGATTGAGGTGTCGCGGATCGCGATGTTGCTGCTGAGGTCGTTGAAGATGATAGCGTCGCCGGCCACATTGGCGACGGTCGTCTCGGAGAGTGCGATGTCGCTGGAGTTGATGCCGAAGAAGATGCCGAAGGATGTGCTGGTGTCGACGATGACGTTCTTGAGCGTGACGTCGCTGGCATCGCCGGCGAATGCGATGCCGACCCCCGTGTTCCGCACCGCAACGTTCTCATAGGTGACGTTGCTGTTGCGGGCGTTGTGAAAGATGCCGTTGGTCCCAATGTTGGCGAGGGTGAGACGGCTCGCCCGGATATTGCTGTTGTCGAGACCGTAGACGATGCCGGCTCCAACCGTGTCCTGAATGCTGGTGTTCGCGATCAGGACTCCGTTGTGGTCGTTGCCGAGCTGAATGCCGGCGCTGCCCATGTCCTGGATCGTGGTGTCGGTGATGGCGACGTTGGAGACGCCGTCGGCGGTGGGAACGATGCCGTCATTGTCAATGCCCGCGCCCGGGGCGCCGCGGATGCCGAGGCCGGCGAGATGCGTGTCGCTGTCAATGGCCACCACGGCCTGGTTCAGGTTCTGGAAGAGGACGGGCTTGGCGCCCGGGGCGGTGAAGCCCGCCGTGGTGCGGGATTTGACGCCGGTCACCTGAATGGTCGAGCCGCCGCCTTGCAGCGTCTGGCCGGGTCCGACCGTGAAGCTGCCGGTGGTGGTGTCGCCGTCGAGGACGATCAGGCTGTTCGCGCCGTTGGCGTCGAGCGTGCCCTGTAGGTCGCCGCCACCCTGCAAGACCTCGGCGCGGTCGAAGCGCACGCCCGTCAGGGTGTCGAAGACATTCTCTTCCTTGCTGACGGTGGTAACGATGTCCACGTCGCGTTCGACACGCTCCGTCATGCGTCGCTCCTGGGGCGTCAGGGAGGCCAGGTGCGCGGCGTAGGCCTGCTTGTTGCCGCGGCCGAAGGGGATGCGCAGGCGCACGCCGCCCTCCCACTGGTCCTCGCGCACGTCGTCGTATTGGACCTCGCCCTCGAAGGTGAGGCGCGAGCCGGGTAGCGCGGCAATCACGTCGTCGATGCGCCACTCGAGCCGCGCCCTGGCGCCTGCGATCTCGTCGAGCGCGTCGTCGTCGTCGAAATAGTAGCCGCCGGCGAAGATCCTGAGCTCGTGGGAGCGGCCTTGGTGAGCCGGCCCGTCCTTCAGACCCCATCCGCCGCCTGCGCGGGTGCCGAAAAGCTTGTAGCCGATCTCGCCGTCGAAGCCGGAAAGGGGCACCTCCTCGCCGCCGGTCATGAAGATGCCGTTGCCGGAGAGGGCCACCTGCGCCAGCCCCGGCGAGGCCTCCGGGTCGGAGAGCGCCACATAGCCGTTGGCGCGCAGGTCCCACCTGTGGCTCAAGGCC
>JAKSBI010000063.1 GCA_022361215.1 Hyphomicrobiales bacterium
CGGCCACCGCCTGCGCCGCCTCGACCGCCTTCAGACGGGCGGCATGGTCCGGGTCCTTGGCGAGCTGCTCCTGCAGCTCGGCCGCAGCCTCGTCGACGTCCTCGCTGACGGCCTCAAGCGCATTCGCCTGCGTCTCGCGCTGCGCCTCGATGGCGTCCAGGGCCTGGCGGCCCTGGCCGAGCCACGCCTCCGCCTCCCGCATCGCCTCCTGGCGCCGCTCCACCAGCTCGCGCGCCTGGCCATCGGCCGCGTCCAGGTCTTTGGCCAGCGCGTCGCTTGCCAGCCGGTCGAGACGAAACTGGGCCAGCTCCTTCGCGCGCGCCGCATAGTCCTCGCCGAGGGCGCGCTTGCGCGCCGTCGCCCGTTCGAGCTGTCGGGTCAGGTCCGTCTCGTCCGCGCGCAGCTTGCGCAGTGCCGCGTCGAGGGAGTGCAGGCCGTCGCGTCCGGTGAACATCACCAGCTCGTGATGCTTCCGCCCGTCACCGGGACGGTGTAGCGGGGCTCGAGGTGGCCATGGGCCTTGGCGCCGATGTCGCGCCGGTCGACGATGCCGTCGGCGACCTTGTCCTTGCGTACGCGCTCGAAGATCTCCTTGTCGACGCGCACGCCGAAACTCGCCACGGTCTCGGTCTTGCCGGTCTCCTCATTGGCCACTGGCAGCTCCAGCACCCGGCCCGCCGAGTCGACCGCCTCGACGATGAGATAGTAGTTGCGGGCGTTGGGGTTGGCCTTGGGCACGCGCCAGACGCCGCTCTGCTTGCCCTTCGCCTGCACGATGCGGAGCGTGTAGACCCGCCTCAAGCGCTCGGCCAGCGCCCGAAGGTCGGCCTCGGCCTTGCGCGCCGCCGCGCCGTTGCCGCCCCTGGCGGCGGCCAGCGCGGCCTCGGCCAGGTTCTCAGCAAGCACGCGGGCCGCCGGCACCTTGGCCTCCTCCTGGATCGCGGCACGCAGCCCGGCCACCCGCTTCGGCAGGCTCTCGCTCAGCTCGATGCGCGCCTGCTCCGCCTGGCGCTCTCGCGGCCCGGTCACCAGGAAGGCGTAGCCGGCCCAGATCGCGGCGGCCAAGCCGCCGCCGATCAGCACGGCGCGGCCCCAGGTGCCTCGGCGCACATAGAGCTTCGCCAGGCTGACTTGAAAGCTGGGCCGCGGCGGCTCGTAGCTGAAGCGGTCCTCGGCGAGCGTCTCGATGCCCTGGCGCAGGATGGCGTCGGGCACCTCGATGCCCTGGCCGGCGTAGATCTCGCGCAGGCGCTTCAGGAGATCGCGCTCGCGCGCTTCGCTGTCCAGCTCGCGCTCGACAAGGCGCGCCCGGTAGCGCAGCTGGTCGACCACGTCCATCGCCAGCATGACGTCGTCGAGCGGCGTCTCCCGCTTGTCGCCGGCCTCCGCCATGACCCTGCGGCGCGCCTAGGCCTGCACCACCAGCGCGTTGCCGTCGGCCGCGAGCTTGGCCAGCCGGCGCTTGCCGTCCTCGACAGCGTCGCGGATCTCCTCGGAGTTGCGGGTGGCCAATCCGCGCATCTCGACGACGATCTCCATGGAGCGCTCCTGGAAGCCGACCACGGAGTCGACCAGCTTCTTGACCGCGTCGGCGCGCACGGTCGGGCCGTAGCCCGCCCTGATGGCCGCCTCCTGCACCTTCTCGCCCACCTCGCTCAAGGTCTCCAGGCTCTTGCTCATGCCCTCCTTCATGGCCTCGAGCGTCGCGGTGCTCTCGTGCAGCCCCTGCAGGCCGGTGAAGGACGCCTTCAGCGCCGTCAGCACGGTCTCGTTGGTGGAGAAGAAGCTGACCGCCTGCTGATAGACGCGCTCCTTGGCATTGGTCGTCTGCATCAGCCGCGCCATGATTACCTCGGAGGTGTTGTAGCCGATGGTCAGGTTGTCGGCGAGGTCCTTGGCGATCTGGTAGCGCTTGTCCTCGTCCTGCATCTCGCGCAGGCGCTCGTCGCGGGCGAGCTCCAGCCTGGCGCGCTCGGCGGGCTCGGCCTCCGCCGCCTTGGCCACCTCGTCGGCCGCGGCCTCCAAGCGCTGCTTGGCGCCGTTCAGCTTCTCCTCCGCCGTCTTCAGCACCTCGAGCGCCATCACCTCCGCCTGTTTCATCGCGCCGCGGAAATCGCGATAGGCGTCCAGGATGACGTGCTCGCGCTCGATCTGGTCGCGCGAGTCGCGGGCCACCTCCAGATAGGTGTCCCTGATGCCGTCGAAACGCGTGGCGATGTCGCCGCGGCTGACCTTCATCCAGATGTTCTGGATGCGCTCGACCGTGTCGATGGCGCCGTCCTCGACCTGCTCGACCATCGCCTTGGCGTCGTCGCGGATGCTGTCGAAGGCCGCCGTAATCTGCTCGTAGCGCTCGCCGATCTGCATGGCGGCGATCTGCTCGCGCACCACCTCGTTGAAGAACGAGGCCTGGGTCAGGGTGCGCGCGATGGCCACGACCCGCTCCTCGTCGAGGCCGGTGATCTCGTCGAGCAGGGGCACGATCGGCTGCTCAGCCGCGCCACCCTCCTCGGGCTTCAGCCCGAGATCCCTGAGCGCCATCAGCGCCTTGTCCAGATACTGCATGGGACTGTTCAGAATCGCACTCGCTTGCTCGGACATCCACAAATCCTCCAGGTGCTCGGCTTGGCAAATCCAGAAACGTCGAGGCGCCGAGGCCGTATCACCCAAAAGCGACGGTCGTGCAATCACGAGATTCGTCCGCATACGGATCTCTTGCCCGCGGCGGGCGGGCGCTAGAGCCTGTCGCGATCATTCTGATTCGCGCCATTGCTCTAGCTCTTTGGTGAAGCATGTCTTTTGTCCCGAAACCGGGACCCACTTTCGGGAGACATGCTTTAACGCCAGGCTGCGACCAGGCCGCCCTCCCCGATAGCCACCGGCTGGCGCCGCCGGCCCCAGTTGCCGGGCGCGGCCTCGAAGACGCCGGCGCAGGCCGCGCCGCAGCTCGCGCAGCGGCCCTCCGGCGTCAGGCCCCAGGCCGTCAGCCGGTACCAATCGCGGCCGATCAGCGTCGCGCCGCAGGCGTGGCAGTAGGTGCTCTGGCCGGCCTCGTCATGGACGTTGCCGGTGTAGACGTAGCTGAGCCCCGCCTCACGCGCGATGGCCCGCGCCGCCGTCAGCGTGGCCGGTGGGGTTGGCGGCACGTCCTGCATCTTCCAGTCCGGATGGAAGGCCGTGAGGTGGAGAGGTACGTCCGGGCCGAGGTACTCCATGATCCAGGCGCTGAGGGCGGCGACCTCTTGGGCGGAGTCGTTCTCGCCAGGGATAAGCAGGGTGGTGATCTCGAGCCAGACGTCGGTCTCGTGCTTAAGGTACTTCAGCGTCTCCAGCACCGGACCAAGCTCCGCCGAGCAGAGCGTCTTGTAGAAGCGCTCGGTGAAGGCCTTGAGGTCGACATTGGCGGCGTCCATGGCCGCGAAGAACTCGGGCCGCGCCGCCTCCGTGATGTAGCCGGCGGTCACGGCCACGGTCCCGATGCCAGCCTCGCGGCAGGCGGCGGCCACGTCGACGGCATACTCCAGAAAGATCACCGGGTCGTTGTAG
>JAKSBI010000654.1 GCA_022361215.1 Hyphomicrobiales bacterium
TCATCGAGTTCTTCAACTTCCTGCCGCGCATCTGGGGGCAGGCGGCGGAGAACCTGGTGCTGGTCGCGGTGCCTGCCTTCGTCTTCATGGGCGTGATGATGGAGCGCAGAGGCATCGCCAACGACCTGCTCTACTGCGTGCAGGTGCTGCTGAAGCGGGTGCCGGGGGCGCTGGCGCTGGCGGTGACCATTATGGGCACCATCCTCGCCGCCATGACCGGCATCATCGGCGCCTCCGTCACCATGATGACGGCGCTGGCGCTGCCGACCATGATGAAGCAGGGCTACAACCACGGCCTTGCCTGCGGCACCATCGCGGCGTCGGGAACGCTCGGGATTCTGATACCCCCGAGCATCATGCTGATCATCATGGCGGATCTGCTCTCGGTCTCCGTGGGCAACCTGTTCATGGCGGCGGTGCTGCCCGGCCTGGCGCTCGCCATGCTCTATCTGATCTTCGTCATGGTGATCGCCTGGCTGCGCCCGGAGATGGCGCCGCCGCTGCCGCCCGACATGCTCTCCGTGCCCAAGGGGCAGATGGGGCCGCTGCTGCTGCGCAGCTTCTTCCCGCCCGTCTTCCTGATCGGCCTGATCAAGGGCTCGATCCTGTTCGGCTGGGCCACGCCGAGCGAGGCGGGCGCCGTCGGCGCCTTCGGCGCGCTGCTGCTGGCCGCCTTCGCCGGCCGGCTCAAGTTCAAGGTGCTGGAGGGCGTCTGCCAGACCTCGGCGCGCACCATCGCGATGATCTTCTTCATCATCGTCAGCGCCACCTGCTTCGCCTATGTCTATCGGGCGCTCGGCGGCGACGACATCGTCGAGCACCTGATCCAGGGCGCCGGCCTCACCTCCTGGGGCCTGTTGATGCTCATCCTGGTGATCGTGTTCATCCTGGGCTTCTTCCTGGACTGGATCGAGATCACGCTGATCGTGCTGCCGGTGTTCGCGCCCATGGTGGCCGGTCTCGATTTCGGCGATCACGTGCCGCGGGCGGACGTGGTCTACTGGTTCACCATCCTGATGGCCGTGAACCTGCAGACCTCGTTCCTGACGCCGCCCTTCGGCTTCGCGCTCTTCTACCTGAAGGGTATCGCGCCCAGGGAGATCAAGATCGAGAGCATCTATCTGGGCATCATTCCGTTCGTGCTGCTGCAGCTCATGGCGCTGGTCGCGGTGATGATGTTCCCGCAGATCGCGCTCTGGCTGATGCACTCGGCCTATGGCTGACGGGGGACGTGCCATGTCGGAAAACCGTGCGAGGGTGAACCGCCTGCAAGGCAAGGAGCAGGCCCTGCTGAGGGCGAGCGAGGCGCTCAGGCGCCTCGTCGATTTCGTCGGGCGCTGGGCCTCCTGGCTGGTGGTGCCGCTGGTTCTGATCACCTGCCTGGACGTGGTCGCGCGCAAGCTGGTCTGGCGCACCGCCGACGGCTCCGTCTACGGCGTGCAGATCTGGCTGGTCAACAATGTCGGCTCGGTCTTCGGGTCGACCATCCTGCAGGAGCTGGAGTGGCATTTTCACACCGCGCTGTTCACGCTGGTCCTGGGCTACGGCTATATCTACAACGCCCATGTGCGCGTCGATCTGGTGCGCGAGCAGCTGGCGTTTCGCAAGAAGGCCTGGCTGGAGCTGTTGGGGCTCTCCGTCTTCATGATCCCCTACTGCTCCATCGTGATCTATTTCGCCATCACCTATGCCTACGATTCCTACGCCGTCGGCGAGATCTCGGCGTCGACCGTGGGGCTCAGCCATCGCTGGATCATCAAGAGCGTTCTGGTGGTCGGGCTGATCGTGGCCGCGCTCGCCGGCGTCGCCGTCTGGCTGCAGGTGGTCCTGGTGCTGTTCGGGGACCCGGAGAAGCGCTTCGACCTGATGACGCTGGAATGGCCCGAGGA
>JAKSBI010000680.1 GCA_022361215.1 Hyphomicrobiales bacterium
CGACGCCGACGGCTATCTGCGCCTGCTCGAGCATTCCCGGAAGCTGTTCGAGGCCGGGTTCGCCGAGCTGGCGGACCAGCCCTTCGACCGGCCCTGGCTGATGGCGCGCGAGGTGCCGCGGCTCCTCAAGCTGCAGGCCTACCGCTCGGTCTGGCAGCTCGTCTCGAAGTATCTGCGCAGCCCCAAGCTGCGCCAGGCCTTCTCGGTGCAGTCGCTGCTGGTCGGCGGCAATCCCTTCGACACCACCAGCATCTACGGCCTGATCCACTATCTGGAACGCGAATGGGGCGTCTTCTTCGCCATGGGCGGCACCGGCGCCATCGTCGCCGCGCTCGAGCGCCTGATGCAGGAGGTGGGCGTCGAGGTGCGCCTGAACACCACCGCCGCAGCGCTCGATGTGGAGGGCGGACGGGCCCGGGCCGTGCGTCTGGAGGACGGGCACCGGCTGGCGGCGGACGTGATCGTCTCCAACGCCGATCCCATGCATCTTTACGGGGAGATGGTGGCGCCCGACGCGCAAGGTCTCGCGGCACGTCTGAAGCGGCGCCAGGCGCGCCTCTCCATGGGCCTCTTTATTCTGTATTTCGGCACGCGCCGCCAATATGGCGACGTGGCCCATCACACCATCTGGCTCGGGCGGCGCTATCGCGACCTGCTGAGCGACATCTTCAAGGGCCGGCGGGGGCTGGCCGAGGATTTCTCCCTCTATCTGCATCGCCCGACGGCGACCGATGCGAGCTTCGCGCCCTCGGGCTGCGACGCCTACTATGCGCTCTGCCCCGTCCCGAACCTGGATGCAGGCGTCGACTGGGCGGCAGAGGGGCCGCGGCTTCGGGACCGCATCGTGGCGGCGCTGGAGCGCACCATGCTGCCGGATCTCTCCCGCCAGATCACCGCCGATTTCTTCATGACGCCCGAGGATTTCCAGACCCGCTATCTGAGCGTGTCGGGCGCCGGCTTCTCCATCGCGCCCTATTTCACCCAGTCCGCCTGGTTCCGCTTCCACAACCGGGCGGAGGGCATCGACGGGCTCTATCTGGTGGGGGCTGGCACCCATCCGGGCGCCGGCGTGCCGGGCGTGCTGTGCTCGGCCAAGGTGGTCGACAAGCTGGTGCCGGCCGCGGCGACATTCAAGGCGCGTTGACGGCGTTCCCGGCCGGCGCGGCCGCGGGGTCCGCCTCGATCCGGCTCTGCGCCGTACCGACGGCCGGGCTCGGTGCCGCCGAGCTGTCCGGCAGCTCGGGCTGATCCAGCAGCCGGCGCAGGCGGGCCGTGTCGTCGACGGTGAGCTCGCTGCCCTTCATCCGCACGCCGAGCGCGCGAAGCTGCGTCAGCGTCCGCGACAGGGTCGCCGGCGTCATGCCCAGGAACTCCGCGATCAACCGCTTGCTGAACGGCAGCACCACCCGTCGGCTCTTCTGCGCGTCGATCAGGCCGAGCACGAAGCGGGAGCAGCGCTCGATGGCCTTCTCGGTCTTCAGGGCCTTCACCTGGCCCACGAAGCGCAGGTTCTCCCGCGACAGCGCGGTCAGCAGCGCGAGCGAGAGCGCCGGGTCGGCGAGGGTCGCCTCCCGCAGCACCTCCACGGGGATGAAGATGATCGAGGCCTCCGCCAGAACCTCCGCCGTGACCGGATAGGGCTCGGTCAGCAGCACCGAGGAGGTTTCCACCGGCCGGCCCTGGCATTGCAGATCGATGATCGCCGTCTCGCCGCTGCTCGTGGTCGAGACCAGGGCGATCTTGCCGCTCAGGGGGACGTGCAGGAACTCGGGGCTCGCGCCCTGCCGGAACAGAATGGCGCCTTTGCGCAGGACCCGGGCGGACGCGCTGTCGACGATGCGATGGAAGGTGCAGTCCTTGACGTCCTTGAACAGGTCGAGCAGTCGCAGGGCTTCCGCAATCAGCACGTCGTTCGTCATCTCGCGCCCCTCTGCACTGACCGTGTTGCCGCCGGGGTCGCTCTCGCAACCGCAGCATCGGAAATTTTGCAGCGCAAAAAGCGATCCCACCTTGATCAAGATCAATCATGCATGCGGCTGAAAGTCCTACGGTTGCCGCGATTCAAAATCGAATACGTCATCGATCCTGGAAGGGAGAGGCGGGATTATGGGAGCACTGAGACCGCCGGCCCGCATCTGGGCCGCGTTCGTCGTGGCTGTTGGCGTTCTGGGTCCGAGCGTGCATGGGCTTGCGGGGGACGCCGCGGGGCCCGTCAAACCGATCAAGGTCAACGAGGCGCGTGCCGAGCTGGGCAAGCGCCTTTTCTTCGACCCGCGCCTCTCCGGCGATGCCTCGCTGAGCTGTGCCTCCTGTCACGCCCCGGAGAAGGGCTTCTCCGACGGCCTGGCGCTGTCCGAGGCCTATCCGGGCTCGAAGCACTTCAGGAATACGCCGACGCTGATCAACACGGCCCACCGGGCCGCCTGGATGCATGACGGGCGTATGGGCACCAACCTGAACGACGTCACCCGCGAGATGCTCACCGAGACCTATCTCATGAACATGGACATGCGGCTGATGCAGGAGCGCCTGAAGCAGGACCCGGTCTATGTGAAGATGTTCAAGGCCGCCGGCCTCGGCGAGCCGAGCAATGGCGGCGTCCGCAAGGCCATCCCGGAATACCTCAAGACGCTGACCTCGCGGGGCGCCCCCTTCGACACCGGCAAGATGTCGGAGGCGGCCAAGCGCGGCTACGCGCTGTTCACGGGCAAGGCCGGCTGCGCCGCCTGCCACTCCGGCCCGCGCTTCACGAACGACAAGCCGCACAACATCGGCGTGCCCGAGAACACCGAGATCTTCACCGATCCGCTCCGCCACATCACCTACGTCACCTATGCCAAGTTCATGGGCGTCGAGAACTACATGAACGTGCGCCGCGACGTGGGCGCCCATGTGCGCACCCACAAGGCCGACGGCTCCCATGTCGGCCGCTTCATGACGCCGACGCTGCGGGAGCTGAAATACACGGCCCCCTACATGCACAACGGCATGTTCGCCACGCTGTCGAGCGTGGTCGCCTTCTACAACGCCGGCGGCGGCCAGGACCCGAACAAGGACAAGCTGATCAAGCCGCTCGGCCTCGGCACCCAGGAGCAGATCGATCTGGTGGCGTTCCTCGAGGCGCTCTCGGGCGATCCCCTGACCGGCGACGCCTTCGTCTGGAAGGACGAGATCCCGGACAGCTACGAGCCCATCGAGAACTGGCGCCAAGTCAAGAACTGAGGAGGCGGAGATGACACCTCGCACCCCCACGCTGATCCTGTGTCTGGCGCTGGCGGCGGGCGCCGGCATTGCGACGGCAACGGCCGCCGAGGCGTTCCGGCCGAAGCAGCTCGCGCCCCTCGGCCCCCCGCCGATCCCGCCGGACAACCCGCAGACGCCGGAGAAGATCGAGCTCGGCAAGCTGCTGTTCTTCGATCCGCGGCTCGGCGGCAACGCCACCGTCTCCTGTGCCTCCTGCCACCTGCCCGACGCCGGCTGGGACTTCCCCGGGACCGTCTCCATGGGCTATCCGGGGACGATCCACTGGCGCAACAGCCAGACGGTGGTGAACTCCGCCTATTACGGCAACCTGTTCTGGGCCGGGGCCTCGAAGTCGCTTGAGGGCCAGGCGCGCTCGGCCGCCAGCGGCGGCGTGGCGGGCAATGGCGAGGCCGACATGATGGAGGCGCGGCTGGCCTTCATCCCGGAGTACCGCAAGCGCTTCAAGGCGGTGTTCGGCGACGAGTGGCCGCGCATCCGCAACGCCTGGCGCGCCATCGCCGCCTTCGAGCGCACCCTGGTGCAGACCGACACGCCCTTCGACACTTACATGCGCGGCGACGACAAGGCGCTGACGGCGAGCCAAAAGCGCGGCCTGAAGCTCTTCGCCGGCAAGGCCAACTGCATGCAGTGCCACAACGGCGCGCTGCTCTCCGACGAGAAGTTCTACAATCTGGGCGTGCCGCCGGCGGAGATCTGGGAGACCGACGGGATGGCCCAGGTCACCTTCCGCTACCAGCTCTACTCCAAGGGCGTGACGGAGGAGATGTACCGCAGCACCAAGGACGATCCCGGCCTCTACTTCCGCACCAAGCAGAAGAGCGACAAGGGCAAGTTCCGCACGGCCTCGCTACGCTACACCAAATACACCGCCCCCTACATGCACAACGGCGCGCTCGCGACCTTGGAAGACGTGGTCGCGTTCTACAACGAGGGCGGCGGCGAGAACGAGTTCGGCGCCAACAAGACCAAGCTCCTGAAGCCCCTGAACCTGACCGAGAAGGAGAAGGCGGACCTGCTCGCCTTCCTGGAGTCGCTGAGCGGTCCTCGCATCGAGATGGAGGAGCCGGACCTGCCGGACTACGCGCCGCTCCCACTGCAGACGAACTGAGCATCGACGAGGACGCCATGACCAAGATCGACGCACACGCCGAGACCGCCGCGGGCCGCGGGTCGCGGGCGCCCCGGTGTCTCATCGACCGCCGGGACTTCCTGCTGGCCTCCGGCGCCACCACCTTCACGGTCTGGGTGACCATGAACGCCGGTACGGCGCATGCCGAGAAGGTGCCGGCGAAGGTCGCGACCTACCCGCGCATGAAGGTCGCGAAGCTGAGCCAGCTCGAGGCCGACACGCCGGTGGACTTCTCCTATCCGGACGACGGCGCCTACGCGGAATCCTTCCTGGTGAAGATGGGCGTGCCCGCCGGCGGCGGCATCGGGCCGGACAGGGACGTGGTGGCCTTCAGCTACACCTGCACCCATCAGGGCGGCGGCATGCAGGAGACCTATTCCGGCAAGACCAAGTCGCTGGGCCCCTGTCCGCTGCATCTCTCGACCTACGATCTCAGGCGCCACGGCATTCTGATCTCTGGCCAGGCCTATCAGAGCCTGCCCCAGGTCCTGCTGGAGCTCGAGGGGGACGACATCTACGCCGTCGGCATCTTCGGCCTGATCTACGGCCGCTTCGACAATCTGCAGGGATAGGAGGCAGCCATGGCGACCCCGTATTACATTCCCGAGGAGAGGGTTCCGCTTCCGCCCAAGGATGCCGAGGTGCTCTCCACCGCCTGCGACTACTGCGTCGTGGCCTGCGGCTACAAGGTCTATCGCTGGCCCGTGGCCGGCGGCAAGGAAGGCGGCCCTAAGGCCGAGGAGAACGCCTTCGGCGAGGACTTCCCCGTGTCCCCGCTGGGCCCGTGGATCGCGCCCAACCAGCACAACATCGTGCTGCATGACGGCCAGCCGCACCATGTGGTGATCATCCCGGACAAGGACGCCAAGCACGTCAATGTGGACGGCGATTCCTCGATCCGCGGCGGCGCCATCGCCAAGAAGTGCTACAACCCGCAGACGCCGACCCGCGACCGTCTGAAGACGCCGCTGATCCGCATCTACGGCGTCCTGATGCCGGTGCCCTGGGACTTCGCCCTCGACATCGCGGCCGAGGTCTCGAAGCACGTGATCAAGGCCCACGGCGCCAACGCCTATGGCGTGAAGACCTTCTCCTATCAGTACATGGAGAACACCTACGCCATCACCAAATACGCGTTGCGCCACATCAACACGGCCAACTTCACCTTCCACGACACGCCCTCGGACGTGTCCTCCACGCCCGGCTTCCGCGATGCCGGCTTCGACAACTTCGCCCCCGCCTACGAGGACTGGCGCGACGCCGAGACGCTGCTGATCTGCGGCACCGATCCTTACGAGACCAAGACCATCCTGTTCACCCAGTGGATCATGAAGGGCATCCAGAACGGGCAGAAGGCGATCTTCATGGTGCCGCGGCGCACGGCCGGCGTGGCCTATGCGGAGAAGAACGGCGGCCTCTGGCTCGACGTGACGCCGGGCACCGACCTCCTCTTGGTCAATGCCATCGCCCGCGAGATCGTCAAGAATGGCTGGGAGGACTCCGACTGGATCAAGAAATGGGTCAACAACAAGTGGGAGTCGTCCTCCGGCTTCGGCCAGGGCACGCGCAACACGCCGTGGCAGTGGCGTACCACCTGGGGCCTCTTTCAGACCAAGGGCTTCGAGGACTGGAAGAAGTGGCTCATGGCCCAGGACGAGTTCAAGCTGAAGAACGCCGCCAAGCTCACCGGCGTCTCGCCTGAGAAGATCAAGACCGCGGCCCAATGGATGGCCAAGCCCGACAAGGGCAAGCGCCCGAAGACCTCGATCATGATCGAGAAGGGCTTCTACTGGTCGAACAACACCGGCAACACCCAGGCCATCTCGGCGCTGGGCATCGTCGTCGGCGCCGGCGGCCGGCCGGGGCAGGTGATCGCGCGCGCCGGCGGCCACCAGCGGGGCGGCCTGCGCGGCGGCAAGTATCCGCGCAACAAGTCGCCCATCAAGGTGCCGGGGCGCCGGCGCCGGGCGCTCGACACCGACGCCTATCTGATCGCCGGCCACACGCGTCTGGCGCACGTCATCGGCAACACCTGGATCCAGTCCATGTGCGGCTCCCAGGGGCTCGCCAAGCGCTTCGACGAGCTGGTCGTGGCCAATCCCCACCAGGTGCGCTCGTTCGACAAGCAAGACATCATCGACACCCTGAAACGCCGCGCCGATTCGGGCGGCATGGTGGTCTACAACCAGGACATCTATCTGGTCGACCCGATCGGCAACCGCTACGCCGACATCATCTTCCCGGCCGCGACCTGGGGCGAGGAGACCTTCACCCGCGCCAATGGCGAGCGCCGCGTGCGCGTCTATCAGCGCTTCTACGATCCGCCCGGCGCCGCCAGGCCCGACTGGTGGATTATCGCCCAGCTCGCCAAGCGCATGGGCTTCGACGGCTTCGACTGGAAGGACTCCAACGCCGTCCTGGAGGAGGGCGCCCGCTTCAGCCGCGGCAGCCGCAAGGACTTCTTCATGGTGAAGGTCGCCGCCAAGCGCGAGGGCAAGACTCTGCACCAGAAGCTGGCCGAGTTCGGCACCGACGGCATCCAGGGCCCGGTGCTCATGCGGGCCGACGGCACGCTGGAGGAGACCAAGCGCCTCCACGACACCGCGCGCAAGCTGCCCGACACCGGCCCGTCCGGCGCCAACCGCTTCAACAAGAAGCTGACCCATTTCAACTCGCAGACCGGCAAGTGCAACATCCAGAAGTCGCCCTGGTCGCTGTTCTCCGACTATTGGGAGTGGATGAGGCCCAAGGGCGACGAGCTCTGGTGCACCTCGGGCCGCATCAACGAGCGCTGGCAGTCCGGCTTCGACGACCGGCGGCGCCCTTACATCGTGCAGCGCTGGCCCGAGAACTGGGTCGAGCTGCACCCGGACGACGCCAAGGCCCGCGGCATCGAGAACGGCGACTACGTCATGGTCTATTCCGAGCGGGTGCCGGCCATGAAGGACACCATCCTGGGCGTCGAGCCGAAGGACTTCTCCTTCTCCGAGCTGATGAAGAACGGGCACATCGAGCTGTCGAAGGCGGCCATCACCGCCGTCGCCATGGTCACGCCCGCCATCAAGCCCGGCGTCGCCTATATGGACTTTCTGCACACCAGCCAGCCGGCGAACGCGCTGGCCGGCCGCGTGGTGGACTGGATCAGCGGCAACTACAACTACAAGATGGGCGTCGGCAAGGTGCGCAAGATCGGCGAGTCGCCCTACAAGGACAGCTTCCGGTCCATGTCGTTCGCGCCGCGCGACATCGCTTGAGCGCATGACCATGGCGCTCGAGGCGAGCGGGCCCGAAGCGGCCGTGCCAGGGGCCGACGCGCTCCGCCGCCGGGTCCGCGACGCCCTCGGGGCCCTGGCGGCCGAGGGCCACGACCTGGAGCGCTTCGCCGCCATGCGCGCGCTGGCCGGGCTCGGGGGCGCCGATCTTCAGCCGGTCTTCGTCGCGGGCCTGACCGACCCGGATGAGGATGTCCGCTGCGAGGCGGCCGAAGCGCTCGGCCGCCACGGGCGCGACGCCGCCGCCATGCGTGCCTTGCGCGACAGTCTCCACCACGACCCCAGCGCCGACGTCAAGCTCGCCGCCCTGCGGGCGCTGGCGCGGCTGCGCGACGGCGAGACGGTGCCGCTGCTGCGCCGTCTGGCCGTCGAGCGCGACGACGACATGGCCTGGGATGAGGAGGAGTTCTACGCCGGCGGCTGGGACGACTGGCTCGACGTTCAGCTCGCCGCGATCGAGGCCCTGGGCGACCTCGGCATCGTCGAGGCCGTTCCGGACATCATGGCTGCCATGGCCGACGAGATGGGACAGGACCTGCACGACGTCGCCTGCCGCGTGCTGGCCAAGCTCGTCGGCCCCGGCACGGACGCCCTGGGGGCGCTGCTGGGCGGCGAGGAGGCGCGTGCCCGCACGGCCGCCGCCAAGGCGCTCGCCGGGCTGGGTACGGACCGCGCCAACGCCCTGCTCAGGTCCAGGCTGAACGACCCGGCGCCGGAGATCCGCGTCTGGGCCGTGCGCAGCGTCGCGGCGGCGGACCTGGAAGACCCGGCCCTGTCGGAGCGCTGGACCGACCCCTCGGCCCTGGTGCGGGTGGAGATGTATCGCTGCGCGCGCCCCTCGGACGACCAGTGCACCGTGGCGCTCCTGCGCGACAAGGACCCGGTCGTTCAGAAGGCGATCGTCGACGCGGTCGCGGCCGGGACGCAGCCGTTCGACGACGGCGACCGGCTGCTGGGCGTGCTACGGTCCAAGCTGCGCTCGGGAGCGCCGGAGATCGCCAGCGCCGCCGCGGCGGCGCTGGCTCGGCGGGCGCCGCGCCATGTGGCGTTTGCGGACCTGCGCATCGGGCTTCTCGACGGGCGCCGGGACGACAGCGTGCGCGCCGCCTGCGCAACGGCGCTCGGCGGCGTGGGCGAGCTGGAGGCCGTGCTGGCGTTGCGGGAGGTCCTGACGGACGAGGCCCATGCGGTGCGCCGCGCCGCCCTCATGGCGCTCGGCCAGGCCGCGCGGTCCGGGCGCGAGGGCCCGGCATCGCTGGCCGCGCGGGACGGCCTGCTGACGCTGCTGCCGGTCGCCGAGCTGGAGCCGGAGGAGATCGAGCCCGAGGCGGAGACGCCCGACGACATGCAGCTCCAGGAGAGCCCGGAGCCGCCGGAGGTCGAGGCGCGGGCAGGGGAGGACGGTGAGGCGCCGGCCTCGACGCTCGACGCGATCCTCGCTGCCGAGGCGGCGCTGCCGCCGCCGCAGACCGAGACACGGTTCGACACGGAGGCCCTGACGCCCGAGGAGCGGGACCTGCTCGCGCTCGCCAGCTCCGCCAAGCGCGCCCGACGGTTCGTCCGCACCGCGGACATCTCGGCCGACCGGGAGAACCGGCGGCTGGCGGCCGAGCTGCTCGGGGAGCTGCCGGGCGACGACACGGTGGCGGCGCTGACCCTCTGTCTCGACGCGCCGGACGAGGGCCTGCCCGAAGCCGCCGCCGGCGCGCTGGCCCGCTGTACGCAAGCAGGCGGGAGCCTGCCCGAG
>JAKSBI010000025.1 GCA_022361215.1 Hyphomicrobiales bacterium
GCATGTCCTGCGCCCTCGTTCCTAAAGCTGAGCCAATCTCGCAAAACCAGCATCCACAAGGTAAGTGTCCACAGGCCCTAGCCCTCACGGGTCCGGCTGCCGAGACGCAGAGGCGCGTCAATGTCAATAACCCTAAGGCGTGCCCCGTTGCCTGCAGACGCGCGTGTCGACGTCCAGAACCGCCTTCAGCGCGGTTCCGCTCGGCTGATCGGCATCGACCGGCACGTCCATGTTGCTGCCGAACCGCGACAGCGCCGAAACCGACTGCTGGCCCCAGATGCCGTCGATCTGGCCCCGGTAGCAGCCCACGCGCTTCAGCTCGGTCTGCAGGACGCGTGCGACCAGGATCCGCTCCTCCCGCGTGCGCGGCGTCTCCAGCTCGAGCACCCGCAGCGACGGTGTGCGCTCCGCCGGCAGCGTCGACGGTCTCTCCGCCTCGCCGCCCGGCGGCGCGGAGGGCCGTGCGGGCTGCTTCGCGTCCTGCTTCAGGAGATGGCTGGCCTCGCGCCAGACGGCGTCGAGCGCGGTCAGCTTGTTGTTCATGTCGATGGCGCGCGCCCGCCACAGCTTCATCAGGTCGATGATCTGACGGCGCTCCTGCTCGGCCTGCCCCATGCGCTGCTTCAGCGTATCGAGCGCGTGCAGCGTCTCGCGCAGCTTGACCAGGATCTCGCCTGTCCCGGTCTCCGGCGCGGGTATCGCGCTCACGGGCGCGGTGGGGCTGACGGCGGCCGTCCGGGTGCGCACCGGGCGCGAGCGGGGTCTCGCCTCGACCGGCTCGGACGCATGTTGGCCGGTCGAGCGGGCGATGCCGGCCGTGGTGCCGACCGGCGGCTTGCCCTTCGGCAGGGCTTTGGCGACGCGCAGCACGTCGCCGGGATGAAGCTCGGACGACGCGGAGGCCGTAGCCGTCCGATAGCCGTTGCCCTGCCGGCGCATGATCTCGTACGTCACCGCCGCGGACGCCCGATGCGGCGAGGCGGCGTCCGCGGGCACGGCACCGCCGATGAGCTGCATGGCATCCTCCGACGCCTTGACCGCATGCTCGAAGCTCTCGGTCTCCTTCTCGGCCGCGGTGATCTCGGCTTGCGCGGCCTTGCGCGTCTCGACGCCGAGCATGGACTGGTCCCGTTTGGCCTGGGCGAGCGTCCGTTCCGCGCGGGCGATCTCGGCGATCACCTGGCTGGCCTCGCCCTTGAGGGCCGAGATGCCGTATTTCCGGCTGTAGAGCAGGTCGCGCCGCGTCAGCCCGCGGTTCGCCAGCTTCTCGGTGTCCTGCAGCTCGGACTTGCGCAGCTTCTCCTGCTCCCGCATGGATTCGAGCCGCATGCGCTGCGCCTTGATCTCTTCCTCGGCGAGTTTCTCGACGCGGACGAGGCCTTCCATGCGCTGCTTCAGAACCCTGCGGTTGCTGTCGTGGATGCGCCGCTCCGAGGCCATCAGCACCTCGGCGTGCTCCTGTCCGGCCAGCCGCACCAGCCGGTCCGGCGTCCGCACCGCTTCCAGGCCGTCGCGCTCGGCCTCCAGACGGGCGAGGCGCGCCACGGCGCGCCTCAGGGCGTCCAGCGCCTGCTTGCGCCGCCAGATCTCGCGCGACAGGTCGATATTGCTGTTGGCGGTCGCGGTGGTGCGGTAGACGCCGCCGGCGATGGCCAGGGCGTGCACCACGGTCATGCCGGGCACATAGGGGTAGGCGCCGGGCTTGTTGACGAAGCCGACGACATAGAACGGCCGCCGCTCGACCACCTCGACATTGACGTAGGCCGACCGCTTGGTGGCCGCGAAGAAGGCCGCGGCGATGTCGGTCTCCAGCTCCGTGGCGTCCTTGCCCTCGACCAGGATGGTGCCGATCACGGGCAGCGAGATGCGACCGTCCGCGCGCACCCGGAACTCGCCCGAGAGATCGCTTCGCTCGTAAAACGCGACCTTCAGGTGATCGCCGGGCCCGAACACATAGCTGGGCACCGTGGTGCTGGGCACCGTGGTCGCCGGCTTCACGGGCGCGTCCGCGGGCTTGGACGGGCGCGCGGCATCGACCGCGCGCGCCTGTTGTTGTCGAAGCTCAGGGTGGCGATCCGGCAGCGGTGGCGGCGGCAGAGCCTCGCGCTCGCCGCTCAGCGTGGCGCTGATGGAGGCCACGACCAACGCCGTCGCGGCCACAAGTGTCGGAACCCAGAAGAAACGCCATCGCCGGAGAAACGCAGTCACCATGGCACCCACCGCAACTGAGAGCTGAACAGCATTCTACTCTTTGATAGCGTTCGACTTTTGCATGCCTGAGATACCGGCGCAAGCGCGCTTTCCCACAGACATGAGCCCGCAACTGTGCCGGCTTTGCGACGGGTGCCGCGGCCCTGTCCGCGCACCGTCGGGACAGGGGATGTCGCACCGGCGCCTTAAGGAGGATCAGCGTTGTTTCTTGCGGTGAAAAATCTGCTATGGCTATTGGGGTTAGCGTCACGCGGCCAAGTCCGGAGTCACTGAGAGCCCGCGGCTATGCAACGCAGTAGCAGAACGCAGAGTGCCCACGATCCGCTGCCGCTGTCCCGACAGCCCGGCGAGAGCGCGGCATACGACAACGGCGCCCCCGGCGTCGCCGGCCTGCTGGATATCGTCAGGTGGCGCAGCGGCTGGATCGTCGGTGCGGTGCTCGTCGCTTTGGCCGCGGCCAGCCTCTACCTCGTCCTGACGCCGCGGCAGTACACGGCGACGGCGCAGCTCCTGCTGGAAACCCAGCAGCCCAACGTTGTGGGCACGCGCACCGTGCTGCCCGGCATCGGTCCCGACGCGCCCCTGATCGAGAGCCAGGTCGAGATCATTCGCTCGGCCAGGATCGCCGGCCGCGCCATCGCGGAGCGGGACCTTGCCGAGGGTCTGCGGTCGGACGACTCCTGGGACCCGGTCTCCGCGATCGTCCAGGCCGTTCAGGACCTGCGCTCCCGGCTCACCCGATCGCTGCCGCCGGGCGGGGGCGAGGCCGCTGCCGACGGCGCGACACAGGAGACACAGGAGCGTGTCCGCAAGTTTCTGAGCCGCCTGGACGTGCAGCGCAAAGGGCTGACCTACATCGTCCTCGTGCACTACACCGACACCGACCGCGCGCGCGCCGCCCGGGCCGCCAATGCCGTGGTCGACAGTTACATCGCCTACCAGCTCGAGGTCCGGCGCTCCGCGACCGAGACGGCCAACAACTGGCTGAAGGATCGCATCGACGGCCTGCGCACCGACGTGCTGAAGGCCGAGGAGCGGGTTCAGCGCTTCAAGACGCAGCACAACCTGGCGGCGATCGGCGGCCAGACGCTCAGCGAGCGCGAGATCGCCGAGACGGCGAACCAGCTCGTCATCGCCCGCGCCAATGCGGCCCGGGCGCGGGCCCGGCTCGGACAGATCGAGACGCTCGCCGACGAGCCGGACCGCCTGACCACCCTCGGCGAGGCGCTGCAGTCCGGAGTGATCAAGGAGTTCCGGGCCCAGTTCGCGACGGTGAGGCGGAAGCTCGCCACCGTCGTCAGCCGTTACGGCGAGGAAAGCCAGCAGGCCGAGGCGGTGCGCGCCGAGCTTGCGGACATCCGGCGGGAGATCAGGGCCGAGATCGATCGGATCGTCCAGAAGTCCCGCAACGACAACGAGGTCGCGCGGCGGGGCGTGGCGCTGCTCGAGACGCAACTTGAGAAGATCAAGGTGCAGTTCGCCGACCGCGCCAAGCTTTCGGTCGAGCTGGCGGAGCTCCAGCGGGAGGCGGAGTCCACCCGCAAGCTCTACCTGTCCTATCTGACGCGCCTGAAGGAGACCGAGGCTCAGGTCAGTCTTCTGACGCCGGACGCCAGAGTGGTGACGAAGGCCATGCCGCCTCTGGTCCCTTCCGGACCCAGAAAGGGATTGACGCTCGGGCTGGCCCTGGTGGCGGGGCTGGCGATCGGCATGGGGGCGGCGGTGTTGCGCGAGCAGCTCAAGCCGATGCTGCGCCGGCCGCGCGAGATAGAGCTGGTCGAGAGCCTGACCCATCTCGCCTCGCTGCCCCATGTCGGGGCGCGGAACCCGCTCGTCAACGTTCGGGCGCAGCCGTCCTCCAGGCCTTACAGACGGCGCCTGGAGGCGCTGGAGAGTCAGACGTCGCAATACGCCCAGTCGATCTTCTCGATCACCAATGCGATCAAGCCCCCGGGCCGGACGGGATCGTCGGGCACGCTCGTCGCGATCGTCTCGGCGCGGGCCGGCGAGGGCAAGTCGACGCTGGCGATCGGCCTCGCCAGCTATGCGGCCCTTTCGAAGCGCAAGGTGCTGCTGATCGACGCCGACCTGCGCAAGCCCACATTGACGGCCAGCCTTCGCCGCGGACCGGGCACGACCCTGGCCGATATCGTCGCGGGCGGGGCCGAGCCGTCGGATGTCCTCGTTTCCACGAGCCCCGAGGGCCTGGCGTTCTGCCCGGCACCGGGCAAGGGCGACGGCAAGCGGCCTGCCGAGCTGCTGGCCTCGACCGAGATGTCCGAATTTCTCGGCGCCATGCGCCGCGACTACGATCTCGTGATCCTGGACACGTCGGCTCTGATCCCATATGTCGATGCCCAGGCTCTGGCCGGACAGGCCGATGTCGTCCTTTGCGTCGTCGAATGGGGCAAGACCTCTCAGGCGGATCTGCACGCCGCCGTCCGGCGCGCACGGATCGCGGAAGACCTGCCGGTCTATGCGATCCTCAACAAGGACAGATCGGCTTAGGTCGGCCCGGCGCTTACGGGCGGCCCCTGAGCTGAAGTGCGGCAAACGGATTCAAGGCAGTGAACGAGAACATGACGCGGGCTCGCAGGCTCCTGGCCTCATCATTCGTGGTGCTTCTGATCTCGGCCGTCATGCTGCTGCCCTTGTCCCGCTTCGGTCTCGTCTTCGACCAGACGACCGCCGTCGCCGGCCATGGGGTGATCTTCCTGATCGTCGGGGTCCTGGTCATGGGCCAGCTCTCGCACAGGCGCCTCGCCGCCCTGGCGGTGCTGCTGGTCTGGTCCGTCGCGCTGGAGGCCGGGCAGTTTCTGATCGCCGGTCGCACCCCCGACCTAGCGGACCTCGGTGCCAACAGTCTCGGTCTGTTGCTGGCTTACGCCCTCGTGCGATGGGGCGATGCGATCCGGCTCCGGCGGCAATAGGCTGTCCCGCTCTTCGGCTGTGCTATCGCCATGTGCCCTCTCGGGGATCGTGCGCACGGTGTGTCGGCGCGGCGAGCCGTTGATGCCCACGACGGCGCCGATGGGAAGGCCCTGGGGCGCGACCCGGTCCAGCTCGACCGGATCGAAGTCTGCGTAGCGACCGCTGAATTGATCGGCGCCCGGCGATGCGAGGGAGGCGTTGAGCTCCGCCACGGCTTCTCTGATCGCCCCTCGGTCTTCCCGTTCGCCGCGGACGACCATGAGCAGGCTGAGCAGAACGATCTTCATATCGAGCCAGAAGGAGGCATGGCGCGCATACCAGAGATCGAGCGCCAGCTTCTCCTCGGCGCCCAGCAGGCGGCCGCCATTGACTTGCGCCCAGCCCGTGACACCCGGGCGCAGTTGCTGGCGCAGGGAGGCGCCCTGCGGCAGGTCCACGGGCAGCAGGGGCCGCGGCCCGATCAGGGCCATGTCGCCCTTGAGCACGTTGTAGAGCTGCGGCAGCTCGTCGAGCCGCAGTCTGCGCAGCAGGCGGGACACCACCGTTTGCCGGCGCTCGTCGGGAATGCGGTTGCCGTCGGCGTCGCATGGCGAGCGCATGGTGCGGAACTTGTAGACCTTGAAGACCCGCCCGCGATATCCGGGACGCTTCTGCCAGAACAGGCAGGGGACCCCCAGATTGGTCGCCACCACCAGCGCGACCACCAGGAGGACCGGGCTGAGGACGATCGACAGACCCAAGGCCAGGACGAAGTCCACGCCGCGCTTGATCTTCAGATAGTCCGAGACGCGGGCCCGACGGGGCTCCGGCAGCGGCGCGGCGCGGTTGGGCAGGTCCGTGGCATAGACGGGGCGGACCTGCCCGGACTGCATCAGGTCGAGGAACTTGTTGAGGAAGACGAACCTCAGGCTCCAGTCTTTTCCATGGGCGCGCAGCGCGTCCTGCGCCGGCTGCGACAGCGCGGTCCACTGGCAGCAGACCACCAGGCTCTTGACGACGATGCCCCGGATCCTCAGCTCCTGGAGAATCCCGGACAAGTCCTGCGGTCGTCCGAGGATCTCCTGGGACCTGATCTGATGCCTGTGCTTGGCCGGGTCCTCGTCGACGATGCCGACGACCTCGATGCTCTCGCGCGCCAGCTCCGAGACCGCGCGCAGATAGAGCTCCGCCAGGCTGTTGGCACCGACGATGATCACGTGATCCGGCCCGTTGCCGGCTGCTTTGATCTCGGAAAAGCCCTTACGGTGGGCGCCTGCGAGATATCTCGAGTTTCGCAGGCTGCGCACCAGGATCCGCAATGCAACGATCGGCAGCAGGACGAAGAGGAAATGCAGAACCGGCACCGCGCGCGAGAAGACGGCATCGGGGAGCAGGATCGCGACCGAAGCCGTGACGAGGAGGACGCCGCTCGCCGCCGCAGCCGCAATCACGGTGACGTCGCTCAGCGACGTGTAGAGCCATAACCTGTTCTGAACTTTGAAAATTCGAAAGGCGGCGCCCACGGCAACGGCGCCGATCAGAATATAGGCTAACTTATCGTCCGTACTATAGGACGTTACTGCCAAACGCTCATGGGTACCCATTGCCAGTATGGGTGCGGCAAAAACCCAACACCAGTCATAAACGAGCCCCAAAGCGCCGGGCGTACGCCAACATCTACTACTCATAGTAGAAGGCCCTAAGCGCTCCACATACTCTCGAACAGGATACACCAGAACGACTACGGCGCCATGACTAAAGTCACTATGGAGCGAATTGGGCGCATATCGCGGCCGCGACCTCGCCCGGAGGTTGAAGTGAGAATCGAAGACTGCAAGAGGTGTCGGCCATTTATTTGGTGACATTGGGGCGCCGGCCGGGGTGGCGCCCGAATAAGCGGGTCACGGCCGGGATTGGCTCCGACGGCGGCTACCAGGCCTTTACGGCAAGGGCGTCGCAGGGCGGATGTCCGAGCACGTCTTCGGCGATGCTGCCGAGAAAGGCGTGCGCCACGCCGGTCCGGCCATGGGTGCCCAACGCCAGAAGATCGGGCTTGAGCCGCTCCACCTCCTGCGCGATCACTTGCCTGACCTCGCCATGGCTCAGGACCTGATGCAGCTTGCCGGCATCGGCGCCGAGCGCATGCAGCGACGCCGCCATCTCCTCCTCGATCATCCGCTCCATCTGCTGCCGCTCTTCCTTCTTCACCTGCAGGCGCGTGTCC
>JAKSBI010000132.1 GCA_022361215.1 Hyphomicrobiales bacterium
GTTCGCCTCCAGGAGCAGCGCTTCGGTCTCGGTGCGCGTGCGCCCGAAGTCCATAGCCCGCGAGGCGCGGATCATGCGCGCGGTGCGGCTGTTCTGCGCCACCGGCCGCGCATAGCTGATGACGCGCTTCTTCAGGCTGCGCGCCTTGCCGACATAAAGCACGTCGCCCGTCTCACTGATCATGCGGTAGACGCCCGGCGCATTGGGGAGCGTCTTCACCGCCGCCGCGATCACCTCGCGCCCGGACGCCGCCGCCTCGGTCGGCTCCCAGTCAATGTCGAGCCGGGACGCGGCCGGCGCGATGTCCTCCACAAGCGCCGGCACGTCCGTGCCGGACGTTGCAGCGGGGCGCTCATCGGCATCGTCGGGAACGGCCGTCAGAACGGAATTGCGCGGGTGTTTCATCGTCGCTCGGTTCGGCTGCGTCCTGTGCTGTCGCGTGACTCATCTGTTTAGCACGCCTCGCCACCGGCAGGGGCAGCCACGAATGTCATGCTGACGCCGATGTCATTTGCTGCGCTCGCCGCCCGCGGCAAACCGCACGAGAGCGGCGCGCCATGGCGCAGGCACGGGTTGCGCCTGCCTCTTGCCAAACCCCGCCCCGCCTGAGACGATCAAGCCCTTCGGCTCCGCATCTGGGGCGACGTTCGTGGCGGACCTTTCCTTCGCGCGCCGAGTTCTCGGCCGGTGGGGAGGGCTTGGATTGGCGTTCTGCTCCCGTCGGGCCGCAATCGGGGCCGTTGAAGCCCCCGTGTCCAGGTAGGGAGGGAGTATTGAGCGACAACGGACGCAAGACAGGTCCCCGGTGCATTGCGATTGTCGGTCCGTTCGCCGGTGGCAAGACAAGCCTGCTTGAAGCGATCCTGGCGCGCACCGGCGCCATCGACAAGCCGGGCAGCGTGACGAACGGCTCATCCATCGGCGACGCCTCGGCGGAAGCGCGCGCCCATTCCATGAGCGTGGAGCTCAACGTCGCCGAAACGACGTTCATGGACGATACCTACACCTTCCTCGACTGCCCGGGCTCGGTGGAGTTCACCTTCGAAGGCGAGCCGCTGGTCGGCGGGATCGATGCGGCCATCGTCGTCGCAGAGCCGGACGAGAAGAAGATTTCCGCGCTGCAGGTCGTGCTTCGCCACCTGGAGGAGCGCAACGTCCCGCGCTTCCTGTTCCTCAACAAGATCGACAAGGCGTCCATGGGCGTGCGCGACGCGCTGGCGATGCTGCAGCCGGCTTCCGAGACGCCGCTGGTGCTGAGGCAGATCCCGATCTGGAAGGACGAGATCGCCACCGGGTTCATCGACCTGGCGCTCGACCGCGCTTTCGTCTACCGCGAGCACGCGGCGAGCGAGGTGGTTGAGCTTGAGGCGGGCGAGGAATCGCGCCGCGACGAAGCGCGCTTCTCCATGCTGGAAACCCTCGCCGATCACGACGACGCGCTGATGGAGCAGCTCCTGGAGGACATCCAGCCGCCGCGCGACAAGGTTTTCGCCGATTTGGCGGCGGAGCTGCGCGCCGGCCAGATCGTGCCGGTGCTGATCGGCTCCGCGCTCAACGGCAACGGCATCCTGCGGCTCTTGAAGGCGCTGCGCCACGAGGCGCCGTTCGTCGACCGGACCGCCGCCCGGCTGGGGGTCGAGGGATCGTCGTCCTGCGCCCAGGTGCTGAAGACCTTCCACACCGCCCATGGCGGCAAGCTGTCGCTGGTGCGGGTGCTGACCGGCGAGTTCGCGGACGGCGCCACGGTCTACAACGGCGACGGCGACGAGCGCATCTCCGGCGTCTTCGGCCTGATGGGGCAGGAGCCGAGCAAGCGCGGCAACACCGCCGCCGGCGCCACCGCGGCCTTCGGCCGCCTCGACGAGATCAAGACCGGCGACACGCTGACGCTGGAGAAGGGCCAGTCCGTCTCCATCGACGTGCCGGCGGCGCCAGCGCCCGTGTTCGGCCAGGCCATCGCGGCGCGCGAGCGCAAGGACGAGGTCAAGCTGACCACCGCCATCGCCAAGATCATGGAGGAGGACCCGTCGATCTCGCTCGCGCACAACCAGGACATCAACGAGATGGTGCTGCGCGGGCAGGGCGAGATGCATCTGCGCGTGGCGCTGGAGCGGCTCAACCACAAATACGGTATCGCCGCCGAGACGCGGCCGAGCCAGGTGCCCTACAAGGAGACCATCCGCAAGGCCGCGGAAGTGCGCGGGCGCCACAAGAAGCAGTCGGGCGGCCACGGCCAGTTCGGCGACGTGGTGGTCGACATCAAGCCGCTGCCGCGGGGCTCGGGCTTCGAGTTCTCCGACGTCATCAGCGGCGGCGTCGTGCCCAAGGGATACATCCCCTCGGTCGAGGCCGGCGTGAAGGACTATCTGGGCTCCGGGCCGCTGGGCTTCCCGGTGGTCGACGTGGCGGTCTGCCTGAAGGACGGCTCCTACCACAGCGTCGATTCCTCGGATCAGGCCTTCCGCACCGCCGGACGCATCGCCATGACCGAAGGCATGCCGCAATGCAGCCCGGTGCTGCTGGAGCCGGTCATGGCGGTGGAGATCGCCGTGCCGTCCGACGCCACGGCCAAGATCAACGGCATCATCTCGACGCGGCGCGGGCAGATCCTGGGCTTCGACGCCCGGCCCGGCTGGGACGGCTGGGACGTGGTGCAGGCGCATATGCCCGAGTCCGAGATGCAGAACCTGATCGTGGAGCTGCGCTCGGCGACGGCCGGCGTCGGCACCTTCACGGCCGAGTTCGACCATCTCGCCGAGCTGACGGGCAAGCTCGCCGATCAGGTGCTGGCGAGCCACGCGGCGGAAGCCGCCTGAGTGTCACGGGGGCCGGATGAAGATCCGGCCCCTTCTCTTTTCAGGGTAGCGCCAAGGAGGCCGGAGATGGCGGAGCACGGGTCCATCTGGTGGACCGAGCTGATGACCAGCGACACGGAAGGTGCGCGCCGCTTCTATTCCGAGGCCATCGGCTGGACGCCGAGCGTGGTGGCCATGGGGGATATGTCCGAGCCGCCCGGCGAGGGCGAGGAGGGCTATACCGTCTTCATGCTCGGCGACACGGCGGTCTGCGGCGCCATGAAGATGGACGGACCCCGGTTCGAGGGCGTCCCGCCGCACTGGTTCACCTATGTGGCGGTCGACGACGTCGACGCGGCCGCCCGGAAGGTCGCCGAGCTCGGCGGCGAGGTGCTGCGCGCGCCCTTCGACGTGCCCCAGGTCGGGCGCATCGCGATCATCAAGGACCCGCAAGGCGCCGTGCTCGGGCTCGGCACGCCGGACAGCCGCAGCGAGGCGGCGGCGGAGTACAACCGCTGACCGCAGTCCGGCCTGGCAGTCTCCTCGCCAAAAGGTGATTTGTCTCAGTGTACGTGCCAATCTAACTGGTGACGGTGGAGGCAACATGAGGAATTGCCAATGCTGATCAAGTCGCCTGCAGGCTGGGAAATCCCCGAAAACCTCGCAACGCCCGAGCATGTGGCCCTGAACCGCCGGGCGTTTCTGGTCGGCGCGGGAACCCTCGCGGCCGCGGGATCGCTGCCCGGCGCCGCGCGCGCCGCCACGTCCGACGACCCGACCGCGGATCTCTATCCGGCCACGCGCAACCCCCGCTACACGGTCGAGCGCCCGATCACGGACGAGACGATCAACACCACCTACAACAACTTCTACGAGTTCGGCTCCCACAAGAAGATCTACAAGGCGGCGCAGGCGCTCCAGACCCGCCCCTGGGAGATCAAGATCGACGGCGAGGTCGAAAAGCCGTTCACCATCGGTATCGACGAGCTGATCCGCAAGATGACGCTCGAGGAGCGGCTCTACCGCCTGCGCTGCGTCGAGGCCTGGTCCATGACCATCCCCTGGACCGGCTTCCCGATGAAGGATCTGGTGGCGCTGGCCAAGCCGCTCTCCAAGGCCAGATATGTGCGCATGGAGACCTTCCTGGACCCGAAGGTGGCCCGCGGCCAGCGCGCCTCCTGGTACCCCTGGCCCTATGTGGAGGGCCTGACCCTGCCCGAGGCCATGAACGAGCTGACCTTCCTGGTCACCGGCGCCTACGGCAAGCCCATGGCCAAGCAGTTCGGCGCGCCGCTCAGGCTGGCCGTGCCCTGGAAGTACGGCTTCAAGTCGATCAAGTCGATCGCGCGTATCAGCTTCACGGTCGAGCGGCCGAAGAGCTTCTGGCAGGTGGTGCAGGGCCGCGAATACGGCTTCTGGGCCAACGTCAACCCGCAGGTGCGCCATCCGCGCTGGAGCCAGATGACGGAGAA
>JAKSBI010000282.1 GCA_022361215.1 Hyphomicrobiales bacterium
CTTCGGCCATTTGCCGGCGATGCCGAGCTCGGCCTCGCGCTTGGCCATCTCGGCCCAGACGTCCTCGGGCCGCACGCCGGCCTCGACCAGCAGGACGATCAGGTTGTAGATCAGGTCGGCGGCTTCCCTGACGACCTCCTGGCGCTCCTCCTCCATGCAGGCGAAGGAGACCTCCGCCGCCTCCTCGACCACCTTCTTGGCGATCTTCACGCGGCCGGCCGCGAACAGATCGGCGGTCGCGCTGGCCGACGGATCGCCGTTGCGCTGGGCCATGACGGCCTCGAACAGTCTTTCGATGGCATCGGACATGGCCCCTACCATCGCATGTTGATGTTCTTGATGCGCGTATAGCTCAACAGCTCGTCGAAGCACTCCTCCTGGCCGATGCCCGACTGCTTCCAGCCGCCATAGGGCGCGCCGAGGTAGCGGCCGGTGGCGTTGATCCAGACATAGCCCGCCTCGATGCGCTCGGCCGTCTCCATGGCGCGGTTCAGGTCGTTGGTGACGATGGAGGCCGTGAGCCCGTACATCACCCCGTTGGCGACGCTCAGCATCCGGTCGTAGTCGGACCACGGCATCACCGACATGACGGGCCCGAAGATCTCCTGGCTGCCGATCGTCATCTCGGGCGAGACGTTGTCGAAGATCGTCGGGGCGACGAAGAAGCCGTCCTGCAGATCCGCGTCGTCGGGGGCGCCGCCGCCGATGACCAGCTCGGCGCCTTCCGCCTTGCCCGCTTCGATGAAGCCGGTGACCTTCCGGTGCTGGGCCTCGGAGACGATCGGCCCCATCTCGGCGCCGTCGACCCAGGGCGCGCCGATGGCGATGGCCTCGGCCTCGCGCGCAAGTGCATCCAGCATCGGCTTGTGCAGCGACTCGTGCACCAGCACCCGCGAGGTCGAGCTGCAGGACTGGCCCTGCCGGTTCATGTTCATGGCCTTGACCGTCTGGGCGGCGGCCTTCTCCGGGTCCGCGTCGGGGAAGATGATGATCGGGTTCTTGCCGCCCAGCTCGAAGCTGACCACCTTCAATCGGTCCGCGGCCTCGCGCGCGATGATGCGCGCCGTCTCCACGGAGCCGACGAAGCCGATGCGGTGAATATCCGGATGGCGCACCATGGCCGAGCCCGTCTCGGCCGCGCCGGTAAGGATGTTGACCACGCCGGGCGGGAAGATGCCGTCGCAGAGCTCGCCCAATCTGAGACTGGAGAGCGGCGTCTGCTCCGCCGCCTTCAGCACCACGCAGTTGCCCGCCGCCAGCGCCGCGGCGGCCTTCTCCGCGCAGAAGCGGAACGGGTGGTTGAACGGGTTGATCTTCGCCACCACGCCATAGGGCTGGCGCCGCGTCAGGTTCAGGTGGCCGTGCTGGCGCGAGAAGGTCTCGCCCTTGATCTCGCTGATCAGCCCCGCGAAGTAGCGAAACGTGTCCGCCGTCCAGATCATGTCGCCATGCATGCCGGAGCGCGCGCTGCCGCCGTCCACCGCGTCCATAAGCGCCAGATGGTCGGCGTTCTCCTCGATGACGTCGGCCATCTCGTTCAGGATCGCGGCGCGCTCGGTGATGGGCATCGCCGCCCAGTCCGGGAACGCCCGCTTGGCGGCCTCGACGGCGCGGTCCACGTCCGCCTCGCCCGCCAGCGGCACCTCGCCGAGCCTGTCCCGGTTGCTCGGATTGATGCTCTCGAAGGTCCGGCCCGAGGCGGCCTCCACCCATTCGCCCCCGATATAGAGGCCCTTCGGCGTGAAGCCGAGATCCGGCGTCGCGAGTGTCATGGTCTTTTCCCTTAATCTCTAAGGCACGACGGCGGCGCGCAGCACCGACCGCTCGGCCGCCCGCTGGAAAGCGTCGTTCACCTCGTCCAGCTTGAATGTCGAATCGACGATCTCCCCGAAGGGGAAGCGGTCGCGATTGGCCACCACGAAGTCGAGCGCCTGGATCAGATGCCGCGGATGGTAGTTGTGGATGCCCTTCAGCGTGATCCACTTCTTCACCAGCACGTTGGCGTCGATGGTGACGTCCGCGCCCGGACTGACAAGCCCACCGAGGGTGTAGCGCCCGCCGACCCGGAGCATGCGCAGCCCCGAGGGGATCACCTGCTCCACGCCGCAGACCTCGATCGCCACGTCGGCGCCGTCGGGCGGGCAGAGCGCCCGGACGGCCTCGACCAACGCGTCCTCGTCCATCGCCGCGACGTCGAAGGTGTGATCGGCGCCGAAGCGCTTGGCCGCCGCCAAACGGTCGGGCACGGAATCGAGCCCGATCACCGTGCGGGCGCCGCGCGTCTTGGCCAGCGCACAGCCATAGAGCCCGAGCAGGCCCAGCCCCTGCACCACGACGGCATCTCCCATGCGGATGTCCGACGCCTCGGTGACGGACACCATGGTCGCAACCCCGCAGTTGAGCGGCGTCGCCTCCTCGTCCGAGAGCGTGTCGGGCAGCTTCAGGATCCCGGTGCCCGGCACCACGTAGCAGTAGTCCGCGAAGCCGCCCAGAAAGTGCGGATCGGTCTCCGCCAGGTCGTGGCCGTATTTGCGGATGCCCGGCGCCTTCTGCGGCATGTCGTGGACGTCGCCGTAGAAGGAGCCGCCATGGTGGAAATACTCCGTCCAGGTGATGCGGTCGCCCATGGCGAGCGGGTCCCCGCGCATGTCGTGGGTGATCTCGGCGCCAAGCTCTTCGATGACGCCGATGATCTCGTGGCCGAGGATGCCCGGACAGGGGTTCGGCCGCCGCCCCTCCCAGGAATGGATGTCGGACCGGCAGATGGTCGACATGGAGATGCGCACCAGCGCCTCGCCGGGGCGCACGTCCCTCAAGGGGTACTCCCGGATGACGAAGGGCGTCCCCGGCGCATCGTAGACGGCGGCACGCGCGGTGCGGGTCATGGCATCCTCGCAGGCTCCGGCCGATCCGGGCTCACGCCGTGCCGTTCACGGCGAAATCGAAGATCTGATAGTTCTTCAGCTGCTCGGTCTCGGCCCGCGCGGCATAGCCCGGATTGAGCGGCCGGTTCAGGATGAACGGCACGTCGCGCTCCGAGAGCCCGCCATGGGTCCTGAGCCGCTCGCCGTTGAGGCCGGCCAGATCGTGGTCCTTGGCGCCCTTGCCGACGCAATAGGCCTCGCCGCTGATCACCACGATGTCCCCCTCCACGTCCTCCGGCAGGTCGTAGCGCGCGGCGGCCTCGGACCGGCCCAGCACCTCCTCGATGCCCTCGATCTCCCGGATGAAGCCGATGACCTCGCTCACGTCGGTCTCGTTGAAGCAGTAGACCCGGACGAAGCTGCCGAGCGCGCCGTGATGGCCGACGAAGGCGTCGGTGATCGGGCAGATCACGGTGGTGTTGCCGGCGCCGAATTGCTGGTCGAGCAGATCCTGCAGAAAGACGATGTTATAGTCGCCGTCGGCGTCGCATTTGTCCTTCATGCCGTGATCCGCCACCAGGCCGACCGTTGCGCCCAGCGCCTCCAGCCGGCCGAAGCGCTCGTCGAGCGCCTTGTAGAAGGCCAGCGCCTCCTTGTGATCGGGGGCGTATTTGTGCTGCACGAAGTCGGTCAGCGACAGATACATCAGGTTCGGCGGGGTCTCGCTCTCCAGGAACCGGATGCCCGCGTCCATCACGAACAGCGACAGCGCGTCGGAATACATGTCCGGCAGGGGCTGGCCGACGAAGTCGAGCGCGTTCTCGATGCCGTTCTCCGCGAGCGTGCACTGGTCCGCGTGCTGGGAGGAGAAGCAGACATTGCCGCTGGAGACGTCGAGCCCCTTGCCGAGCTGCTTGCGCAGCTTGTCCTTGGCCGTGATGACCACCACCTTGGCCCCGGCCGAGGCGACCACGTCGAAGATGGTGCGGGAGCGCATCAGCTCCGGCCCGGTCATCACCACCTCCTCGCCCGTGGCCGGGTCCAGATAGAAATTGCCGGAGATGCCGTGCACCTTCGGCGGGCTGCCGGTGGCGATCGACATGTTGTTCGGGCAGGTGAAGCTCGGGATCACGCAATGGGCGATGCCGTTGAAGCCCTCCCGCATGAAGCGCTCGGTGTTGGGAATGACGCCGGCCGCGCTCGCGGCCTCGAAATAGGCGGGGTCGCCCCCGTCCACGCAGACCACCACCACCGGCCGCTCCGGCTTGGTGTAGGCGATCCCGTTCAGCTCCGCCGCAGGCGCGCTCATCACTCGCAGTCTCCTCTCTTGCAGGGGCCCCGGGACCCGCGCCCCGCGTTCGGCTTGCGGCACGCTAGCACCGCACTTACTATCGTCAAAATTGGAAAACTTCCTCTACCTATCGGTTTGATCGATGTATCAGAAATGGCTGGAGGCTTTCCACCAGGTTGCGACCCAGGGCAGCTTCACGCGCGCGGCCGAGCAGCTCAATGTGGGCCAGCCGACCATCTCGACCCATGTCAGCAATCTGGAGGGGCGATTCGGCGTCGAGCTGTTCCATCGCAGGGGCCGGTCCATCAGCCTCACCGCCGCCGGCGAGACGCTCTATGCCATCACCCACAACCTCTACGGCCATGAGCAGGAGGCCATCAGCTTCCTGACCGCCGTCCGGGATCTCGAGGTCGGCGAGCTCAACCTGAGCGCTGTCGGCCCCTACGACGTGATGGAGCTGCTGGCCGCCTACAAGGAGCGCCGGCCGCGCCTCAAATGCTCGGTGCGGCTGGGCGTGATCGACGACGTTCTCGCCGATCTGGACGACTTCAGGGCGGATATCGGGGTGGTCGGGCGCGACTGCGCCAGCGAGACCGTCCACTCCATGTTCTACAACCAGCACGACGTCCTGGTGATCGTGAACAGCGCCCATCGCCTGGCCCGCCACCGCACCATCCGGCTGCGGGAGTTGCAGGGCGAGAAGATGGTGGTGCGCATGACCAACTCCACCACCCAGGAAGCCTTCGACCGCGCCGCCCGGAAGGCGGGCGTCGCGGTCGAGCCGGTGTTCGAGATCGAGAGCCGGGAAGGCCTGCGCGAGGCCATCATCCGCGGGCTCGGCATCGGCGTCATCTCGCGCACCGAGTTCGCCCAGCATCCGCTGCTCCACGCCCTCGACGTGGAGGATGCGGACATGCACACCCGCGCCTTCATCGTCTGCCTGAAGGCCCGGCGCAACCGGCCGCTGATCCGCGACTTTTTTGAATTGGCCGAGGAGCTGGCGGCACCGTGGGACGCACACGCCTGAGGCCCGCGGGAGTCTCCCAAGCCATTGAAACCAAACGGCAATCGGCAAGGGCCATCGGCGCTTCGATATCGGCTAAATCGAAGAAAATTATCGATCCATCTAATAAATGAATTTGCATAAGCGCACAATTTGCGCCTCACTTAGCCCTCATTTGCCGTGACAATGCGCCCTGTCGTAAGGTGAGACCGAGCCATCGCGGGTCTCGGGCACCTCTTGGAGCGGCTGTGCCGCGACCGCGGGAAAGGCTGGTAACGCACCATGGAGAAACTGCGCCTGTTCGGCCGCACCAGGGATCTGGAGCGCCAGATCGACGACTTTCTGGACAAGATCTCCGAGTCGGCCCTGGCCTTCAAGCTCGCCGTTCGCATCTATCTGAAGCAGGGCGCCAGCGACGAGTTCGAGGAGAAGCTGAACGCGGTCCACACCCTGGAGAGCGATGCCGACCGCTTGCGGCGCAACATCGAGAAACAGCTCTACACCTACACCCTGATTCCCGACGCCCGCGGCGACGTGCTGGGCCTGATCGAGACCCTGGATCACGTGGTCAATCTCTTCGAAGGCGCCCTCTGGGCCATGTTCAACGAGCGGCCGACGATCCCGGAGGACTATCGCTCCGGCTACAAGAAGCTCACCAACATGTCCGTGGAGGCGGTGGACGCCCTGGTGCTGGCGGCGCGCTCCTTCTTCAGAAGCCCGCACGCGGTCCCCGCCTTCAATCACAAGGTGATGATCTTCGAGAAGGAGGCGGACAAGATCGGCACGAAGCTGAAGCAGCAGATCTTCCAGTCCGATCTCGATCTCGCCCGGAAGACCCATCTGCGCTATTTCGTCGAGCAGATCGACAATGTCGCGGACTGGGCCGAGGACGTGGCCGACCGCCTCGCCATCTACGCCATCAAGCGCACCGCCTAGCCTTTTCGGGCGAGCGATGGACCCAGGCGTCCTCATCTTCCTGACCAGCGGCCTGTTTCTGGGCTGGGCGCTCGGCGCCAACGACGCGGCCAACGTCTTCGGCACGGCCGTGGGCACGCGCATGGTGAGCTGGGCCTCGGCCGCCATCGTCTGCTCGGTCTTCGTGGTGCTGGGCGCGATGATCGCCGGCGCCGGGCCGGCCGCCACGCTCGGCAAGCTCGGCGCCATCTCGACGCTGGCCGGCGCCTTCATGACCGCGCTGGCCGCCGCGATCGCGGTCTATCTGATGACCAAGTCGGGCCTGCCCGTCTCCACCACCCAGGCCATCGTCGGCGGCATCGTCGGCTGGAACCTGTTCGCCGAGCGCGCCACCGACACCGCGGTCTTGAGCACCATCGTCGGCACCTGGGTGCTCTGCCCCGTGCTCGCCGGCGTCATCGCCGTCGTGCTCTACAAGCTGGTCTCCCTGATCCTGCGCCGGTCGAAGCTCCACCTGCTGCGCGCCGACGCCTATACCCGCGCCGGGCTGATCCTGGCCGGCGCCTTCGGCGCCTATGCGCTGGGCGCCAACAACATCGCCAATGTGGTGGGCGTGTTCGTGCCGGCCGAGCCCTTCCCCGACATCGTCCTCGGCGAGACGCTGACGGTGTCGTCGCAGCAGCAGCTCTTTCTCATGGGCGGGCTGGCCATCGCCGTGGGCGTGCTGACCTATTCCAAGCGCGTCATGATGACCGTCGGCGACGAGCTCGGCCGTATCTCCCCCACCGCCGCCTTCGTGGCCGTCATCGCCCATTCCATCGTGCTCTTCATGTTCGCCTCCCGCGGCCTGGAGGCCTGGCTCGCCGCCCGCGGCCTGCCGACCATCCCCCTGGTGCCGGTGTCCAGCTCGCAGGCCGTGGTCGGCGCCGTGGTCGGCATCGCCATCCTGAAGGGCATCGTCGGCATCCGCTGGCGCGTGCTCGCCACCATCGTCCTCGGCTGGCTCGCAACACCGCTGCTCGCCGGCGTCATCTGCTTCTTCGGACTGTTCTTCCTGCAGAACGTGTTCGATCAGGTGGTCGTCTAACCTGAAACTGCCGAGGGGCCTCAAAACGGATTGACGATCTCGACATCGAAAGACCGAAAGTCGACCACATTCCGCGTCACGACCGTCAGGCCATGGACGGCAGCGGTGGCAGCGATCATCGCGTCTTCGAGCAGGGTGTCCGATTTGCGATGCTTGAACCGCGCCCATTGCCGAAAGGCCGCCGCATCCATCGCAAGGACACCATAGGTGTCGACGACCTGGTCGAGCCAGTCTTCCAGAGCCTGCGCCTTCGCCGGATCCTGATCCCGCGTGATCTCAATCCCGGCCTGAATCTCTCCAACCGTGACAGCGGACAGAAACAGGTGTTCCGCCGACACATCGGCGACCCACCGAAGGACGGCCTGACTTGGTCTCGGCCGCCGCAGCTCCGATATGACATTGGTGTCCAAAAGGTACAAGGGCGCGCAACCTAGTCGAGAACCGGCGTCGACCGGTGACGATGTCTCTCCCGCGGTGGCGTCAGACTCTCCGTTCGAGGCTCCGGCGCCAACAGCAGGTCCTTCAGGCTTGGCCTTGCCGATCTCTCGAGCCTGCGCCACTCGGCAATTGGCACGAGCACGGCAGTCTCCACCCCTCGCCGCGTCACGATCTGCGGGCCGTCCTTCAAGCTCGCTTCCAGAAACGCGCTGAAGCGCGCCTTCGCCTCCTGCGCCTGCCAAATCTTCGTCATACGACCTCCATAGCTCGTAACCGACTAGTTATATGACTAGTTAGGTCATTTATCAAGTCCCTCCTGGCGTGCCGGAACGCTTCGGCCAGTCGAACACATCTCCTGCAACGGACAGGCGCCGCAGTCGGGCGCCTTGTGGCGGCAGATGCGCTCGCCGAGTCGCGTCATCAGGTGGTGATGGTCGGCGTAGGTCTCGGCCGTCCACGCCTGCGGCAGGCGCGGCATGACGAGGTCATAGGCTTCCTCCAGGCTCGCGCGCGGGCGCACGAGCCCCATGCGCCGCAGCACGCGCAGATGGTGCGTATCGATGACCATCGCCTTTTTGCGCAGCAGGCTGAAGTTGAGGGTGGCCGTGCTCACCTTGCGCCCGACGCCGGGCAGCCGCTCCAGCCAGTCGAGGGCGGGCTCCACGGGCCAGTCCGCGAGGAAGGTGAGATCGAGGCGGCCGCGCAACGCGGTCAGGCGCCGCAGCGCCGCCTGCAGCCGCCGCGCCTTCTCGTCCGAATAGGTCACCTGCCCGATGACCGCGTCCACATCCTCCACCGCGGCGTCGCGCACCGCCTCCCAACAGCCGAATCTGTCCAGCAGAGCATGAAAGGCCGCTTTGGAGACCGCGCGGTAGGTCCGCCCGCCCAAGATCGCCATCACCATCTGGCTCACGGGATCCAGATAGAACCAATGGTCCGGCGGCCTGAACGCCGTCAGAAGCCGGCTGTGAACCTCGGCCAAAGACACGGACTCGTCGAGAAGCGGCAAGAGATACTGCACAATGGGCAGATACTACCGCCAGACAAGAACAAAACAAGAACATCAATAAGTTGAAAAACAATCGCAGAAGTTGAAATCGTCAGAACAAGTCGAGCTGCTGCACCGACGGCCCTCTTGCTTTCGCCCCCGATCTGCTGGTCTCCACCAGCGCGGCTTCGATCTGGGCGAGATAGGGCGAGACCGGCAGCTCCCGCTGCTTGCCGCGCCAGTGCCGTTTCTCCGCGCGGGAGAGGATCAGCCGGTCCTGGGCGCGGGTCATGCCCACATAGAACAGCCGGCGCTCCTCTTCGAGCGCCGCATCGTCCGCCGCGCCCCAGGTGAGCGGCAGGATGCCCCCTTCCAGACCGACGATGAAGACCACGGGAAACTCCAGCCCCTTGGCCGCATGCAGGGTCAGCAACGAGACACGGTCCGCCCGCGCATCCCAGAGATCCGCTTCCGCCGCCAGCGCCAGCCCGTCGGCGAAGGCGGCCGGGTCGTCGCCGGTGGCACGGGCGAGGGTCCGCAGGTGTCTGAGCGCCGTGGCGAGGCCGGCGGCGTCGGACGGGTCGGCGTCCGCTCCGGCCTCGCCCGCCAGGCTGTCGGCCGCGGCTTGAAGCCGCTCGGCGAGCGCCGCCGCGCCACCGTCGTCCGGCAGCGCCGCCAGCAGGCGCTCGACCCAGGGCGCCTCGGCCAGCCGCTTGTGCCCGTGCTTCTGGAACGGCATGCCGGAGCGCTCGAACGCCTCCGAGAGCAGGGCCGACTGGGCGTCGGTGCGATAGAGCACGGCGAAATCGGAGAAGCTCACATCCCTGCCGCCGGACGCGTCGGCCCGGCCGCTGTCGATGGAGAAGAAGGAGTGGCCGCCGAGCATCTGCTCGATGGTGTGCACCACGAACTCCGCCTCGGCCCGGTCGCTCCGGGCGGTGTGCACCGTGATGCGGTCGGCCATGTCGCGGACCATGGCCGGGGCCATGCCGTCGCGCCCGAGCATCTGCGCCGAGGCGCTGACGATGGTTCCGCTGGAGCGGTAGTTGCGCGCCAGCCGCACGGTCCGGGCCGCGGGGTAGTCCGCTTCGAAGCGCGCGAAGCCCTCGGCATCGGCGCCGCGGAAGCCGTAGATCGCCTGATCGGGATCGCCGATGACACAGAGATTGGACTCTTCATCCGGCGCCAGCGCCCGCATCAGCCGATATTGCTGGGCATCGAGATCCTGGAACTCGTCGACGGAGAGCCAGCGATAGCGGTCCCGCACCTGCCCGGCGAAGTCCGCATTGGTTTCAAGCGCCTGAAGCGCCAGACGCACCAGGTCGTCGAAGTCGACCGCATTCCGCTCCCGGAGCGCGGCGTCGTAGCTGGCCAGCGCCTGCGCGGTCTCCTCGTCGCCGGCCTGACCCGTCCGCTTGGCCTTGGAGAGCGCGCGCAGCAGGGTACCGGCCTTGCGCGCCGAGAGCGAGAGTCCGTCGATCAGAAGCTGCCGTCTTGCGGCCTCGTCGAGGATGTTGAAATCGGCCGCCAGCCCGACGCTGTCGGGCCGCTCGCGCAGCAGGGAGAGGCCGAGCGAATGGAAGGTGTGGACCGGCACCGCCCCTCCCGCCTCCGGCAGCAGCGCCTCCAGCCGCTCGCGCATCTCGGCGGCGGCGCGGCGCGTGAAGGTGACCGCCAGGCAGGCTTCCGGCGGCACGTCGTGCGCGGCGATCAGATGCGCGATGCGCCGGGTCAGCGTGCGCGTCTTGCCGGAGCCGGGGCCGGCCAGAATGAGCAGCGGCCCGTCGACGGTCTCGGCCGCCGCGCGCTGGTCCGGATCGAGCCCCCCGAGCGGGCTGCCATCGTCCTGGGGAGCGGCGACACGGCGCTCTTCGGGAGCGGACGGCGCCGCAGGCGGCTCCGCGCCGTGCCCGTTGGGCGGCGCGGCGGCGCCGTTGGCAGGCTTGGCCGCTTGCGGCGCCTCGGCCGGCGGCAGATCGAACAGGAACGCCCCCCGCGTCTCCTGGCTGAGCTCGTCGTCCTCGAACAGCCGGATAACGCCGTATTCGCCGTCATAGCCGCTCTGCCGGATGACCTGGCCGGACCGGAGCCGCGCGATCCCCTCCGCCAGCAGCGGCGAATGCACGCGCGCGATGTCCTCGGTCGGGATCGTCTCCAGGATGGCCATCTCCGTCCCGAGCGCGCCCAGCAGGCGCTCGTAGTCCTGGGCGACCCGCTTCGAGCCGACGCCGACCCGATGGATCTCGGACAGGATCTCCGGCAACGGCACCAGGCTCGACACCGCCCCCGCCTTGGGCGGCGGGTTGGCCTCCGCCTCGGCCGGCGTGCGGTCGGCGAGGCTATCGATGCGGTGCAGCACGCCCACGGTCAGCGGCCCGCCGCAGACCGGGCAACGCTCGCCATGGGCCTTGGTCTCCTCCGGCGTCAGGCAGACGCCGCATTTGCGGTGGCCGTCCATGTGGTACTTCCCCTCCTCGGGGAAGAACTCCACCGTGCCCACGAAGCCCTCGCCGGACCTCAGCGCGCGCAGGATGGCGAAATAGTCGAGATCGGTGTCGTAGGTGGTGGCCTCGCGCCCGATCTTGGGCGGGGAGTGGGCGTCGGAGTTGGAAACCAGCCGAAAGCGGTCGAGCCCGGAGATGCGCCAGTTCATGGCCGGGTCCGAGGAGAGCCCCGTCTCCACGGCGAAGATGTGCTCGGCCAGGTCCACATAGCAGGCATCGACCGAATCGAAGCCCGACTTGGAGCCCAGGACCGCGAACCACGGCGTCCAGATATGGGCCGGGATCAGATAGGAGTGCGGCCCGGTCTCCAGCGTGATCTCCAGCAGGTCGCGGGAATCCAGGCCGAGGATCGGCCGCCCGTCGGACTCCAGATTGCCGATCCGCGAGAGCGCCGCCACCAGCCGGTCGGCCGCCTCCAGATCGGGCACGAAGATCAGGTGGTGGACCTTCCGCACCTTGTCGTCGCGCTTGTAGATGGTCGAGATCTCGACCTCCAGCATGAAGCGGACGGGCTGGCCTGCGCAGGCCGCGGGCGTCAGGTCGTGGACGGCCCGCTCCAGGTCGGGCCGGAGCCGGAACAGCCCCGGCTCGGCCGGCACCAGCTTCTCCTTGATCTCGGCGAGCCAGGCCGGATGGGTGAAATCGCCGGTGCCGACGACCGTGACCCCCTTCTTGCGCCCCCAGAGCGCCAGATTGTCGATATCCGCGTTCCGGGACGTGGCGCGGGAGTATTTCGAGTGGATCTGAACGTCGACGTGGAAACGCATGAGCTGATGTCTCGCGGCTGGGCCGGGGGAGCTTGCCCGATTCGCCCGAACGGGGCATGAGGGCGCAAGGCGTTTTCAACGCCATTTGCGCGTCCGGTGGATAACGGCGCGCCGCAACGCTCCGGCAGCACACTTCAGCCGCGAAAAATTCGCGTTACAATCTGAGGCGAGGATCGAGGGAGGGGTCGATGAGGGGTTTTGCGGTTCGCATCCTGGTGTTCGCCACCGCGCTCGCGGCAGGCGCCGGCGCGGCCGGGGCCGAGCGGCGGGTGGCTCTGGTCGTCGGCAACTCGGCCTATCAGCACGCCGCGCCCTTGAAGAACCCCCGGAACGATGCCAACGCCCTGGCCCGGTCCCTCGCCCGCCTCGGCTTCGAGGTGGTGAAGGGCCTGGATCTCGACAAGGCCGCGTTCGAGCGCAGCGTGCGCAGCTTCGCGCGCCGCCTGAAGGGCGCCGACGTCGCCCTCTTGTTCTATGCCGGCCATGGGCTGCAGGTGAACGGCGTCAACTATCTGGCGCCCATCGATGCCGTGCTGGACGAGGAAGGCGATCTCGATTTCGAGGCGATCACGCTGAACACCATCCAGCGGCAGATGGAGCGCGAGACCACGCTGAACCTGGTGTTCCTGGACGCCTGCCGGGACAACCCGCTGGCGCGCAGCCTAGCCCGCAGCATGGGCCGCAGCCGCTCGGCCGCCGTCGGGCGCGGGCTCGCCCGCGTCGAGACCGGCAACGTCGAGAGCTTCATCGCCTTCGCCACCGACCCGGGCGAGGTGGCCTCCGACGGCGACGGCCAGAACAGCCCCTTCACCACGGCTCTGCTGAAGCACATCGAGACGCCGGGTCTGGACGTGGCCGTGCTCATGCGCCGGGTGCGCCGGGACGTCATGGCCGCCACCCGGGAGCGCCAGCGCCCCTGGACCAACTCCTCGCTGATCCGGGAGTTCAAGTTCAACGCCCGCACCGCCGCGGCCCCGCCCAAGCCCGACCCTGCGGACGGCATCGCCACGCTGCAACGCATGCTGGAGGAGCTGAAGCGCCGGCAAGCGGCCCCCGCCGCACCCCAGGCCGATCCCGCCAAGCAGGCCTGGGAAGCCGTCAAGGACACCGAGAGCCAGGCCGTGCTGCAAGCCTTCGTGGCGCGCTTCCCCGGCTCGATCTACGGCGACTTCGCCCGCGCCCGGCTCGAGGAGCTGCGGCGTGCCACGGCACGGCCCGCGCCGGCCCCGACTCCGCCGGCGGTCCGGGCCACGCCGCGGCCGAGCTTCAACTGCGCCTACGCCAAGCTGCCCGTGGAGATCGCCATCTGCAACTCGCTGGAGCTGGCCGATCTCGACGTCCGGATGTCGCGGCTGTTCTACCAGCGCAAGGCGCGCCTGCGCGCCGGCGACCAGCGCTGGCTGAAGAGCACGCAGCGGAACTGGCTGAACACGCGCA
>JAKSBI010000328.1 GCA_022361215.1 Hyphomicrobiales bacterium
GAGTGCTCTCGATCTCGAAGCGCCTGCGCGTGCCGCTTTGGTCCGGTGCGTTGGAGGTGAGAGGGAACCGGCCCCTGGAGAGCCGCGGCGTGCTCAGCCATGACGGAGGCCGCAGTCCCCCCCAATGATAAATTGTATCTATCAATGTGACGTTTTGTAGCGGTCGGTATATAAAGGGGACAAAACGGCGCCCGGTCGCATGCCGGGGCCGAGGGAAGGAAACCAATGTTTTTGCGCCAGTTCAAATATCTGGTGGCAGTGGCCGAGGAAGAGCATTTCGGTCGCGCCGCCCAGCGTTGCCATGTGACCCAGCCAAGTCTTTCCAGCGGGATCAAGCAGCTCGAGCTCGAGCTTGGCGTGCCGATTTTCCTGCGCGGTCGCGGACAGCGCTTTCACGGACTCACCGCCGAAGGCAAGCGTGTCGCCAAATGGGCGCGCCGTATCATCGCCCACTGCGATGCCATGCGAGACGAGCTGGCGGCCATGCAGAACGACCTCAAGGGCAACCTCAGGATGGGCACCATGCCCTCCATGTCGCCGGTGCTGCCGCTGTTTATCCGGATGGTCCGCGACCGGCATCCGGGCGTGCATGCCGATCTTCAGTTCATCGGCATCGAGGCCATGAAGCTTGGCTTGAGCAATTTCTCTCTCGATGCGGCGATCACCTATCTCGACCACGAGGATCTCGGACGCTTGAACACCCTGCCGATCTATGTGGAGCGTCTGGCCCTGCTGGTGCCCGATACGGACGATTTCCGCGGGCGGGACTCGATCACGTGGCGCGAAGCGGGCGAGCTGCCGCTGGCCATGCTGCGGCCATCGATGCACGAGCGTCAGTTCGTCGACCAGATCTTCGCGCAGGTCGGCTGCAAGGCGCAGGCGCGCGTGGAATCGGAGTCGATCTTGCATCTCATGTTCCAGGCGCAATACGGCGGGCTGGCCACCATCATTCCCGGCCATTTCACGCGCATGCCGGGGCTGCATCCCGGCACGCGGGCCCTCGATCTGGTCGATCCGGTGGTGAGCCAGGAGGTCGGCCTGGTGTGGGCAGATGGCGAGCCGATGATGCCGATGGCGAGCGCCATGGTCTCGATCGTTCAGGACCTCAAGAAGTCCGGGCAGCTGGAAGAGGCGCTCGGCGAGTTTGCCGTGGTGGACGGCAAGGCCGCGACAGGTAAGCCCTTGGCCAGCGCGAACGGCTGCGCCGAGCAGGAGGCGCCGTCCCTGCACATGGCGTCGGACCCGAGCCTGTAGCGGCTTTCAATCCCGAACCGCGGTCACCGCCGCGCGCAAGAACGCAACCACCTCGTCGCCGTCGAGCTTGCACTCGACAATGCTGGAAGCGGTCAGGATGGCGCCGACGAAGTCCTTCGTGTGCCAGTGGCCGACCTCCGGAAGCTCGGGCAGATCCGCGGCATCGAGCTCCGGCTCGGCCACCACGTGAAAGTAGGGTTCGCCATAGTGTCCGTCGCCGGGCGCGAACCCGACCTTGACGACTGACGATTGACCGCCGCCGTTCGACTGCGGAATCGTGCCGACGAGATCGAAGTACCGGGGCCGGCATATGACGGTGGGCCCGTCGCTTGCGCCGAACTCTTTGCAGACGGCCTCGATCGCGCTGGCGCCGTTCGCATACCACTGGGCCAGCTCGCGGAGTGAGGCCTCCGTCTCCAGGCGGTTGTAGTGCACCGCATCGCCGACCATCATGCCGGGCAGGCTATAGGGCAGGTCCTTCGAGAGCTTGTCCCGCTCGACGCCGCGATGCAGCAGCTCGACAAGCAGCCAAGCCTCGGCTTCCGCTGGAGAGCGGTCGTCCATGTCGAACGGATGGGAGACCCGCTCGCCGTCTTCCTTGAACTGCATGGTCAGCTCGGGCAGGCGAAACTCGAGTACGATCTCGGGGGCGATTTCCTTGGTGACGAGCGCATTGTCGGCCGCCACCCAGTCCAGAGCCGTATGGCTGTCGTCCTCCGTCGGCTCGATATAGCTGCGCGCCATGCGCGCCAGCCACTGCACGGCATTGTGTGCCTGATGCCGGCCCGGTCCCAGCTCCCTCGGATCGATGGATCCGACGGGCCGCCACTCGATCGAGGTCATGGCGCCATCCTCTTTTCCCGGCTGGCATCGTCCAGCCAGCCCACCAGACGACCTCTAGCAGCCCAAGGGCCGTTCGCTCAAGGAGTCACCCAATCGGTTGTATCGATCAACTTATAGGCGGTTTCATGCGTATGGCAGATCAGTTTGCCAGTGCCTCGGCGTGGTGTCGCACATGGTCTCCCATGAAGGCCGCGATGAAGAAGTAGCTGTGGTCGTAGCCGGGCTGCATGCGAAGCGTGAGTGGGTGGCCATGGGCTTCGCAGGCAGCCTTCAGCAGCTCGGGCTTGAGCTGCTCGGTCAGGAACTGATCGGCGTCGCCCTGGTCGACCAGCAGCGGCAGGCGCTCCGTTGCCGTTGCGATCAAGGCGCAGGTGTCATGCCGGTTCCAGGCGTCTTTGTCCGGGCCAAGATAGCCGCCGAGCGCCTTCTGGCCCCAGGCGCACTGGCTCGGGGCCGAGATCGGCGCGAAGGCCGATACGGATTTGAAGCGGCCGGGATTGCGCAGCGCGATGGTCAGCGCGCCATGGCCGCCCATGGAATGGCCGAAGATGGAGGCCCGGTCCGGGGCGATGGGAAAGTTGGCGTTGACCAGCGCGGGCAGCTCGTCGACGACATAGTCGTACATCCGATAATGCTCGGCCCAGGGGCTCTCCGTGGCATTGACGTAGAAGCCTGCCGCGAGCCCGAAATCGTAGGCGCCGTCCGGGTCGTCCGGCACGCCCTCGCCGCGCGGGCTGGTGTCCGGCGCGATGACCGCGACGCCATGCTCGGCGGCGTATTGCTGGGCGCCGGCCTTGGTCACGAAGTTCTCGTCGGTGCAGGTCAGGCCCGAGAGCCAGTAGAGGGCCGGGACATTGCCTGTCTCGGCCGCGGGCGGCAGGTAGACGGCGAACGTCATGGTGCAGCCACAGGCATCGGAGGGGTGCGTCAGCCTGAGCTGGCGGCCTCCGAAGCACTTGTTCTCGGAAAGCTCGGTCAAGGACATGGGGGTCAACTCCGGAGGTGTGAGGGCGCGCGCAATGCAAAGGGAGCGAGGGCAGGTTCGCGCCTCGCTCCCTCAATCTGAAACCGATCGGGCTAGTAGGTGACGACCGAGCGGATCGACTCGCCCGCATGCATCAGATCGAAGGCCTTGTTGATGTCGTCGAGGGGCATGGTGTGGGTGATCATGGGGTCGATCTGGATCTTGCCGTCCATGTACCAGTCGACGATCTGCGGCACCTCCGTGCGGCCCCTGGCGCCGCCGAAAGCGGTTCCGCGCCAGACCCGGCCGGTGACCAGCTGGAAGGGCCGCGTGGCGATCTCCTGACCGGCGCCGGCCACGCCGATGATCACGGACTCGCCCCAGCCCTTGTGGCAGCATTCGAGCGCGGCGCGCATCACCTCCACATTGCCGATGCATTCGAAGGAATAGTCGGCGCCGCCGCCGGTGAGATCCACGAGGTAGGGCACGAGGTCGCCCTCGACCTCGCTCGGGTTGACGAAGTGGGTCATGCCGAACTTCTCGCCCCATTCCTTCTTGTCGTTGTTCATGTCGACGCCGACGATCATGTTGGCGCCGACGAGCTTGAGGCCCTGAAGGACGTTGAGGCCAATGCCCCCGAGCCCGAACACGACGCAGTTGGAGCCGGGCTCCACCTTGGCGGTGTTGATGACGGCGCCGATGCCTGTGGTGACGCCGCAGCCGACATAGCAGACCTTGTCGAACGGCGCGTCCTCGCGAATCTTGGC